>JAYVDU010000588.1:0-8662 GCA_043749245.1 Bacteroidota bacterium
TTTAATCCTAAAACCACTAATTGGGGTGTAAGTTATGATGGTCGTAATAAAGAGCCCATCACATTACCCGTAAAGTTTCCTTTAGTATTAGCGCATGGCGTAGAGGGAATAGCAGTTGGCTTGGCAACAAAAATTTTACCTCATAACTTCAATGAATTAATAGATGCATCCATACAAATTTTACGTGGACGCAAAGCGGTTATTTATCCTGATTTTATTACTGGTGGTATAGCAGATTTTGCTGATTATAAAGATGGATTGCGTGGTGGTAAAGTAAAAATCAGAGCACGTGTTAAAGAGTTAAATTCTAAAACATTAATTATTACTGAAATTCCTTTTGGCACAACTACCGGCTCTTTAATTGATTCTATTATTGCGGCAAACGATAAAGGAAAAATTAAAGTCAAAAAAGTAGAAGATAATACCTCTGAAAATGTAGAGATTTTAATTCATTTACAGCCAGGTATTTCTCCAGATAAAACCATTGATGCATTATACGCTTTTACTAATTGTGAACTTAGTATATCGCCTAATGCTTGTATCATTGAAGATAAAAAGCCACGTTTTGTTGGCGTTAGCGAGATCTTGAAAATATCTACGCAACAAACGTTACAGTTATTAAAACGTGAGTTAGAAATTGAGTTAAAAGAATTAGAAGAAAAATGGCACTTCTCTTCATTAGAAAAATTATTTATTAAAGAAGAAATGTATATCGACTTTAAGAAATATTCTAACAAAGAAACTTTATACGAATATTTATATGATCGTTTTAAACCACATCGTAAAAAATTAATTAGAGATATTACTGATGAAGATTTCCAGCGTTTAACGCAAATCCCAATGATTCGTATCACTCGTTTTGATAGTATCAAAGCGGAAGATTTTATGAAAGAGTTGGATGCGAAGATTGAGGTTGTAAAAAATCATTTATTAAATTTAGTGGATTATGCAGTTGAGTATTTCAAAAACTTGAAAAAGAAATACGGTGCAGGACGTGAACGCAAAACAGAAACCAAAGAGTTAGAAACCATTGTTGCTACCGAAGTAATTATGGCTAACGAAAAGTTATATGTTAATCGTGCAGAAGGCTTTGCTGGTAAGAGTTTGAAGAAGGATGAGTTTGTAAGTGATTGCTCTGATTTAGATGATTTTATTGCCTTTACCAAAGATGGTAAAATGAAAGTGTTTAAAGTATCTGATAAAGTATTTATTGGAAAAGATATTATTTACATCGCCATCTTTAAAAAGAATGACGAACGTACTACATATAACATGATTTATAGTGACGGACCGAAAGGTGTCACATTCATCAAGCGTTTTAATGTAACAGGTATTACACGTGAAAAAGAATATGATTTAACCAAAGGAACAGCTAACTCTGCAGTGCATTGGTTTACAATCAATCCAAATGGTGAAGCAGAAAAAGTACAAGTTATTTTAAAACCGGTACCAGGTTTACGTAAATTTGAGTTAGATATCGATTTTGCGGAGATACCAGTAAAAGGAAGGACTTCAACAGGAAATATCGTAACAAAATATGCTATTAAAAAAGTATTATTAAAAACAAAAGGCGCTTCAACACTTGCCGCCGAAGATTATTGGTTTAATGACACCGTTCACCGTTTAAATAAAGATAGCAAAGGAACATACTTAGGTAAGTTTGCTGGTGATGATAAAATACTAACGGTTACAAGCAAAGGTTTTTATAAATTATATACTTACGATGTTTTAAATCATTTTGAGGATGATATTATTTTAATTGAAAAATATTATTCAGAACAAGTATTGTCATGCATTTATTATGATGGAGAAAGTAAATCATATATTACTAAACGTTTTATTCCGGAGAATACAAGTACTAAAACATTAATTATTACTGAGAACGAAAATTCTCGCATGGAATTAATTACGTCTCAAATTTTACCAATCGTTGATATCAAATTCAATAAAGAAAAAGATAAAGTAATTGCAGACGAAGCCTTGAATTTAGTTGAGTTTGCGCCTATGGTGAATATGAAAGCTAAAGGAAAAAAATTAACTTCTTATAAAGTGAAAGAAATTAATTTACGAGCATCTGAAGAAATAGTGCATGAAGACTATACTGAAGAAGACGAAGAGATTGGCGGAAATGGCTTATCTCCAATGGAATTGCATCGTAAAGCGATGGAGAAATTAAATGGCGATAATATGAGACATGAGGATGGACAAATTAATTTTGATTTTTAAAAGAACTTCTAAATCAAACGTCACCCTGAGCTTGTTTCAGGGTCTCGTGAGATGCTGAAACAAGTTCAGCATGACAATATGTTTCTATATAATCTTACCATACACGCTTTTCAAATAGGATTAAAAATAGCATCGCTGTTTAATCCAAAAGCAAAACTATGGGTAGATGGAAGAAAACAGTGGAAAAAAAATCTTAAGCAAAAAGTTGAAACATTGCAATTAGAACATGCAATTTGGTTTCATTGCTCTTCCTTAGGCGAGTTTGAGCAAGGTCGTCCCGTATTAGAAAAAATCAAGCAAGATAATCCTAATCAAAAAATTGTATTAACGTTTTTTTCTCCGTCTGGTTATGAAATTCAGAAAAATTATTCGTTAGCTGACCTAGTGATGTATTTGCCCTTAGATACTAAGTCTAACGCTCATAGTTTTTTAGATATTTTAAAACCTAAAATTGCTGTTTTTGTAAAATACGAGTTTTGGTTAAACTATTTATTTGCACTTAATAAAAAACAAATTCCTACTTTTTTGTTTTCAACAGTTATAAAAAAACATCAGTCATTTTTTAAATGGTATGGAGGGAATTTCCGTAAAGCCTTAGCTACTTATAAAACAATTTATACTCAAGATACAGAGTCATTAATTTTATTGGAGTCTCTCGGCATTAAAACTGGACAATTAGCTGGAGATACCCGATTTGATAGGGTTTTACAAATAGGGTCGGTTCCGAAACAATTAAAAGAAATCGAACAGTTTTCTAAAGACAGTTTTGTAATCATAGCGGGAAGTTCATGGGAAAAAGACGAAGAACTATTAATTGAATCGTATGTCTTGTTGAAAGCGAAGCATGCCAATGTCAAATTAATTATAGCGCCTCACGAAATAGATCATCATAATATTGAACGATTGAAAAATTTATTATCAAAACACCAGATAGATTTTCATTTATATTCAGATAACGTAGTTAATTATACGCATTCTGTATTGGTACTCAATGCAATTGGCTTTTTGTCCTCTGTTTATCAATATGGCTCTGTCGCCATTATCGGCGGTGGTTTTGATAATGGTATTCATAATATTTTAGAACCAACTGTTTTTGGATTACCCGTTTTATTTGGACCTAATTACAAAAAATTTAATGAAGCGTTTGATGTGATTCAATTAAAAGTAGGTTTTGTTATATTGAGTTCAGATGAATTAACCAAACAGTTAACTAATTTTGTAGAGCACAAAACGTTATTACTTGAAACCTCCGCATTAGCTAAAAACTACGTTAGAAGCCACGCAGGAGCCACACAAAAAATTATAGTTGGATTACATTAATTTTGGTTTCAAAAAAAGGAGACTCATATTAATGAATCTCCATTTTTATTTTAAAAATTATTGATTATTTAGAGTCTGCTCAATAACTAAAAAATCGATTAATATCAATACTTTTAATATGTTTTCTACAAATCATCTGCAAGGTAAATAGTTTCAAAACGTTAGTAAATACGTTATATCACTCTGCATTAAAATTATGTTTACTGAGCCTGCCGAATTACTGCATACGTTGGTAAAGGTGCGGTAGGCTTTGCTAAATCGGTGTGAAATCCTAGTTTTTTCGGCGTAGCTGAAGCGTTGTATGTGCGAGGAAAAACGGATTTGGCGATTTAGCTTGCTTTTTTGCTTCTTTTTGATCAAGCAAAAAGAAGGTTAAAAAGAAAGTTAAAAAGATGGCTTAGTTTATGAGAAAACCCTATTTAATCTTTACCTTCTGATGCACCTTCTTTATTAGCACCTTGTTTGTTTTTTTCTTCTTTAGCCGCTTTAAATTTAGCTAATTGATCAGGTGTTAATAATGCTTTTTCTCCTTCGTGAAACGTTTTGCGAATTACTTTTATTTCAGCATCTGCAGTTTGCTTTTTATCCTCCTGCCCTTTGTATTTTTCTTTAACAGCATCTATATCTTTTGTACGAGTTAAAGCTAATGCGTATACTTTTGGTTTTTGATCTTCAGTTAAAACTACTGTTGAATTTAATTCATCTACACTTTTTTGAGCACGTTGCTCTGGAGTACCTTTTTTTAAATCTTTAGCATGCTGGTCAGGGTTTTGAGGATGAGCAATAGTTGTGGGTTGTTGCGCATTTAATACAGTTGTTAATGAAAATAAACAAGCTGTCGTTACGATTAATTTTTTCATAGATGTTGTTTTTAGGGGTTATTAAAATTTGATGATGACGAATTATTGGTTTATAAAGTATCGTTCAGTTTAATAGTTGAAATCTTTAAATAAATAATATTATTTTTTGGGTGTAGGCTTATCCTTTAATTTATCAATAGCTTTAGGCTTATCGGCTGTTTTAGACTCCGCTTCAACTTTACAAACTTTACAAGGTTCTAATCCCTTTTTCTTAGCTTCTTCAAGTGTAATTCCTTTTTTGCCAGTTTTTACAATATCGCAATTTTTAGCGTGGTATTTTTTGCCAGTTTCTGTAACATAAACCGTTTGTGCAGTTAGTTTACTACCAATTAAAAATAAAGCAATAACGCATATTGCTAAAATGTTTTTTGTTTTCATATTGAATACTTTTTTTATGTTTAAACAAATATAGTACTTACAATAAAGAAAAAGTATGAGTAACAGTGTTAATAGCATTTTTTAACACTGTTAAAAAATTATTAATATTGAACTTTAGGTATAATCCCTCTTACACCCATATCCACAGGTGTTTCACCTAATTCTGGTTGGTAGTAACCATCAGCATTTACTTTAGTCCACTCAAAACTTTTATTGGTAGATACTGATACAGTTATAATAATATCTTGTGTTTCTGTACCTGTAATAGTAAGCGCTTGAGCTGCACCTAATGTATTTGTAAATACAGATGTAACGACGCAACTACCTGCTGGTATTGGTGAATTAGCAGAGTTTGGATTAACAACAGTCGTTACTCCAGCCTGTGGTTGGCCATCAGCCATATAATAGCCATAGCCAGCAATATAAGTTTCAAAGCCCCAATAGCCTTGTAAATGATTAACAAACGCTCCACCAACACTGGCAGAAGGAATTTGATATTGTGTTTTAACTTTATATTTTTCTACATACGTTTTATAACCTAAAAACGAGGCAATAGTTCCAGTGCCTATATGATTGACTGTTAGCAAGGCATTGGCTTTATAAGGGATATCATAATTTTGATAAGATAAGGATAAACGTAACCATTTATAAGTACCAACAGAAACTGAACTTAAGGGAGCTGAATAGAAAATAACATTTTCTTTAACAACTACCGATTGACTGAATTGAATGGCAGTTGTTCCGCCTGATGCGGTTTCAGGAGCATGATACAATACAACACCACTTCCTAGTGCTGTAAAATCATTTTGTGCTAATTCAATATAATGCGCTGCCATTTTATTAAATATTGGAGAGCAGGCTTCATGTGCGCTATTAACGGTTGGATTTGGATTACCTGAATTATCTAACCGAACTTGAGTAGAATCAAATTTAAATTTAAAAATCAAATGAGGTCCGCTTCCTGTCGCTGTCCAAACAGAATCAGGATCTCCATAGGGAACATTTACTCCAGTGGTAGTTGATGGAGTGGGAGTAGGTGCTTGGTCTTCCTTTTTTTTACAAGAAAATAAGGTAATACCTACGAGAGTTATTGCAACAATATTCTTCATTTAAATTAATTTTATAAACGAAGATAGTATTTTTTGCACAAAAAAATCCCACTAATACTTTAGTGGGATTTTCTAAAACTAATTATTAATTTTTTAATCAGCTAGCACGGCTCTTGAAATAACAATACGCTGAACTTCGCTAGTTCCTTCATATATCTGTGTAATTTTGGCGTCGCGCATTAAACGTTCTACATGGTATTCTTTTACATAACCATATCCACCATGTATTTGCACAGCTTCAGTTGTTACCCACATAGCGGTTTCCGAGGCAAATACTTTCGCTTGTGCTCCTTCTTTTTCACAAGGCAACCCTTGATCTTTTAACCAGGCAGCGCGGTAAATCAATAATCGAGCAGCCTCAATTCGCGTTGCCATATCTGCTAATTTAAATTGAATGATTTGGTGTTGAGAAATTAATTTTTTGAATGCAGAACGTTCTTTGGAATAAGCCAAAGATAATTCATAAGCGCCACTGGCAATACCTAATGCTTGAGAAGCAATACCAATACGCCCGCCGCCTAATGTTTTCATGGCAAACTTAAATCCAAATCCGTCTTCCCCAATTCTATTTTCTTTTGGAACTTTTACGTCTGTAAACATTAATGAATGTGTATCGCTTCCTCTGATACCCATTTTATTTTCTTTCGGTCCAACTACAAAACCTGGCATTCCTCTTTCCATAATTATGCAGTTAATTCCTTTATGTCCTAATTCAACATTAGTTTGCACCATTACTAAATAAATAGAAGCAGAGCTACCATTCGTAATCCAGTTTTTTGTACCATTTACAATATAGTGATCGCCTTTATCAATAGCGGTTGTTTTTTGAGAAGTAGCATCGCTACCAGCCTCTGGTTCAGATAAACAAAACGCTCCAATTTTTTCGCCTTTAGCAATAGGAACTAAATATTTTTGTTTTTGTTCTTCAGCACCATAGTGCTCTAAACCCCAACAAACTAAGGAGTTGTTAACACTCATCACTACACTTACAGAAGCATCAATTTTAGAAATCTCTTCCATTGCTAATACGTATGAAATAGCATCCATACCGCCACCACCGTATTTAGGGTCAACCATCATTCCTAAAAAACCAAGTTCTCCTAATTTTTTTATTTGTTCAGCAGGAAATTTTTGAGTTTCATCTCTTTCGATTACCCCAGGTTTACACTCATTTTGTGCAAATTCACGTGCTGCACTTTGTATCATTAATTGCTCTTCGGTTAATTGAAATTGCATGGTAGTACGGTTTAATTTTTTTTAATAAATTACCTTACAAAAATAGTAGATATTTTGAATTATCTCATCATTTGCGTCGAAAATAGATAGAATATTTTTTTTATGTTTTGAACTCTTAATCTATAAGTAATTTGGCAAAATAATGCTTGCTAATTGTAATGATTAATGGGTTTTAATAAATTTATTTATCATATAGTTTATGAATAAGAGAGGGTAATTGTTTCGCTGCAAATACCTCTTTCATCTTTGCTCTCGCATCATAAGCCGGTGTTCCAAAATAGACTTTCCCCGCAGGAACATTTTCTCCTAAACCACTTTGAGCCTGAATTGTTGCGTCATCTCCAATTGTAATGTCGCTTGATATACCAACTTGTCCCCATAATGTAACACGGTTGCCAATTTTACAAACGCCTGCAATGGCAACGTTTGCAGCGAACAAACACATTTCTCCAACAGTTACGTCATGTGCTATGTGTACTAAATTATCAATGATCGTTCCTTTACCAATGATGGTATTGGCTGTTACTCCCTTATCAAATGTACAATTTGCACCTATGTGCACATGATCCTTTATGATAACTCTGCCACAGGTATTAAGTTGTTCAAAATGCGTTTTTCTGTTTTTAAAATAAAAACCATCAGAGCCTATAACGGTTCCTGCATGAATAATCACGTTATTGCCTATTTCACAATTATCATAAATTACAACGTTAGGGTGAAGGATGCAGTTATCGCCTATAAAAACAAAATTGCCTATAAAGCAACCAGGCATAATTACCGTATTTTTTCCAATTTTTGCCGTGTTACTAATTGGTTGTAATGAATAGTGCTTTGGCTGAAAGTGTTGAGTTAATTGATTAAATGCGGTAAAAGGTTCATCATGTATGATTAATGCTTTTCCTTCAGGACAATCTACTCTTTTATTAATAATAATGGTAGTAGCTGCAGATTGTAGCGCTTTATTGTAATATTTAGGATGATCTACAAACACAACATCTCCTCCTGCTACACAATGTATCTCGTTAAACCCAGTAATGATATGGTTCTCAGAGCCAATAAATTCAGCATTAATAATAGAAGCAATTTGTTTTAAAGAAGTTGGAGTAATTTGCATAAAACCAAAAATAGCTTATTTATTTGTTTCATATAAATTTTTTGAAGATAAAAATTAAGATTAATAAATAGAACGGGTCACCCATCTTCACCTTGCTCTGTTATAAATACTTTTAATTATATTTGTAAGAATGATTCGTAACTTTTTTATCATACTATTATGCTTTTGTTTTTATCCGAAAATTGAGGCGCAGGTCTTAACCGTAAATGCTGGTGCAAATAAAACAGTATGTTATAATACGAACATCTTATTAGGAGGGTCTCCTTCAGCAACAGGAGGCGCAGCACCATACACTTACGAATGGCAACCAAGCTTATATTTATCATCTAACACTATTTCAAATCCTATGGCTAATGGGGTTACACAAGGTATATGGTATAAATTAGTGGTCACTGATAAGAATGGAGTTAAAGATTCGT
>JAYVDU010000589.1:0-2574 GCA_043749245.1 Bacteroidota bacterium
ATTCCTAGCGACCTAAATGAGATGTACGCCATGTTTGAAAAACTTGAAAAAGGATCTGCCGAAAAATTAAAACAATTTTTAAAAGAAGCCGAATACAAATATCAAATAGGCATGAATGACTTGGTGTACAAGCCAGGTTTATCATTAACCGAATTTATGAATGTTCGTTTTTTTAAAGGCATTTTTAAGTTAGATGTGTTTAAATCCATTGCATCTCACATCCGTAAATCATTTACGAATCCTAAGTTGATTCAGTTATTAGAATTCCCCGTGTTATTTTTAGGCGCATTGCCCGAAAACACGCCTGCATTGTATAGTTTAATGAATTATTCCGACATCATTGGTGGCACCTGGTATCCCAAAGGCGGCATGACTAGCGTTGTGGAAGGGATGCACAAACTAGCTATGGAGTTAGGCGTAAAATTTGAAATGAGTGCAGATGTTTCTAAAATAGAAGTACAGGGAAATTTAGCTAAACAAATTACCACACAAACTAAACATACTGGTTTTGATGTAGTAGTTTCTAGCGCCGATTATCATTTTACAGAACAAACGCTGTTAGATAAACCATATCGTAATTACTCCGAAAAGTACTGGCAAACGCGCAAAATGGCGCCATCGAGTTTAATATTTTATTTAGGGGTGAATAAAAAATTACCAAATTTATTACACCACAGTTTATTTTTTGACGAAGATTTTAATTTACACGCGCAGGAAATATATACTACGCCAAAATGGCCAACCAAGCCCCTCATTTATTTAAGTTCAACGTCGCAGACAGATGCACATACAGCGCCTGAAGGCTGTGAAAATTTATTTATATTGATTCCGATTGCACCTGATTTAAAGGAAGATAAAGCAACCATTGATTATTATTTTGATTTAGTTATTAAACGTATTGAAAAGCACATAGGGGTATCTTTCAAAGACAATATCATTTTAAGAAGAGATTATGCGGGCAGCGATTTCCTGAAAGATTACAACTCTTTTAGAGGCAATGCCTATGGATTAGCTAACACCTTGAGCCAAACGGCTATTTTAAAACCAAAATTAAAAAATGACAAGGTGAAAAATTTATTTTATACAGGACAATTAACCGTTCCTGGTCCCGGCGTTCCTCCTTGCCTAATTTCAGGAAAGTTGGTAGCAGAACAAGTAACCAAGTATTTTGATAAATAGTATCATAACGAGAAAACGTAAAAGATTGAGCAATTTGTAATGTTGATAGAAACAAGAGCGTAGGGTCGTCAAAAATGCAGGCTGAGTTGCGGTGAATCGAGAATTCAAGGATTTAGTGGAGCGTAAAATTCGTAGAATTCCGAGAGGAGCGTGGAGCATATTTTTGACTTGTCACGCCAAGGCGTGATTGTTTCTTTTTCATCTAAGGAAAAAGATATTAAAAATAAATAATTATAACAAATCAGAAATAAATTACTTTTTTCACCACCCCTAAACAAAAGATATACTTAGTTGTTTCGCTAATACTTAACTTCACGTAAAAATTATTATATTAGCATCTCTTTAATACAATGAAACAATTATTTGATACCGTTAGCCTTAAAACCAGTAAAATGGTTACTAATAGCTATAGCACCTCGTTTTCGCTGGGCATCAAGTTTTTAGATAAAAAATTTCACTACCCTATTTACAGTATCTATGGTTTTGTGCGTTTTGCGGATGAAATTGTAGATAGTTTTCATGATTATAATAAAGAAGAATTATTAGCTGAATTCAAAGCAGACACTTACAAAGCCATTGAAAAAGGGATTAGCTTAAATCCTATTTTAAACAGCTTTCAAAAAGTGGTAAACGATTATAAAATTGATTTGTACTTAATTGAAACTTTTTTGAAAAGCATGGAAATGGATTTGGACAAAAAAGAGTATAATGCTGAAGACTACAAAAATTATATTTTAGGAAGTGCTGAAGTGGTTGGATTAATGTGCTTAAAGGTATTTGTGAGTGGCGACCAAAAGATGTATGAGCAACTAACGCCTTATGCGATGGCGCTTGGCTCGGCTTTTCAAAAAATAAATTTCTTACGCGATTTACATGCCGATTATTTAGGAATGGGTCGTGTGTATTTTCCAAACATTGAGTTATCTCAGTTGAACGAAGAGACAAAAGCTGAATTAGAAAAAGATATTGAAATAGATTTTAACAAAGGATTAGAAGGAATTAAAATGCTCCCTAAAAACTCTCGTTTTGGTGTGTATGTAGCCTATATTTATTACCGCAAATTGTTGAATAAGATACAATCGCTCAATCATACTCGTATTTTGGAGGAACGTATCAGTATTCCTAATTCTCAAAAAATTGCTCTGTTTGCCAGTTCTTACGTTCGCCATAGCCTCAATTTATTATAAGAAGTTGTTTAAATTTATATTAAAATAACATGACAACGAAAGATTGTGTCATATTGGTTGACGAGCAAGATAGAGAGATTGGTGTGATGGAAAAATTACAGGCTCACAAAGAAGGCAAATTACACCGAGCGTTTTCTATATTTATTTTTAATGATGCCAATGAATTATTATTACAGCAACGTGCCTACTCCAAATACCACAGTGGAGG
>JAYVDU010000590.1:0-2573 GCA_043749245.1 Bacteroidota bacterium
AACAGAAGCGATTAAGCAAAATATTCATAACCCTAGTCAAGAGCAAATCATGACTTTAGGAAAAGCAGTAGTAAAAGAAAAATATGGTAATTTATTTACTATGTATCAACAAATTACTGGCGAAAATCCTTATGAAGTTCCAATGCGTATTTATCCTGCGGTGCATTATACTATGGGTGGTTTGTGGGTTGATTATAATTTAATGACAACCGTAAAAGGGTTATATGCTTTAGGTGAAGCTAACTTCTCTGACCACGGCGCTAATCGTTTAGGAGCCTCTGCATTAATGCAAGGTTTAGCAGATGGTTATTTTGTAATTCCCTATACATTAGGAGTGTATTTGTCTGACGAAGTTTCTCGTATGAGCGCTGAAAAAGATAAAGCAGATTCTATTGATAAATTAAAAACAAAACATCCGGCGTTTGACCAAGCTTTAAAAGACCAAACAGACTTAATCAATAAATTTTTAAATATTAAAGGAACTAAGTCAGTAGAAAGTTTTCACAAACGTTTAGGATTGATTATGTGGAACAAATGTGGCATGGCGCGTAACAAAGAGGGTTTAACTGAAGCTATTGCAGAAATACAAGCATTGCGTAAAGAATTTTGGAGCGATGTACGTGTATTAGGAACTGCAGATGAGTTCAATCCAGATTTAGAAAAAGCAGGTCGTGTAGCTGATTTTATTGAACTTGGAGAGTTAATGTGTAAAGATGCCTTACACCGCGAAGAAAGCTGTGGAGGACATTTTAGAGAAGAACACCAAACCGAAGAAGGTGAAGCTAAACGTGATGACGTAAATTTTGCTTATGTTGCCGCGTGGGAATACAAAGGCGTTAGTGACTGGGAATTGAATAAAGAAGAATTGAAATACGAGAATATTAAAATTGCTCAACGATCATATAAATAATGGAAACTATGGGATCAGGTCACGGAACAGAATTGAATCTAACTTTAAAAGTTTGGAGACAAAAAAACACGAAAGCAACAGGTAGCTTTGAAACACACCAATTAACAGGCATTTCTATAGATATGTCGTTTTTGGAAATGTTTGATGTGTTGAACGAAAAATTGATACACGAAGGAAAAGAAGCCATTGCTTTCGATCACGATTGTCGCGAAGGAATTTGCGGTATGTGTTCAATGTACATTAATGGTCGACCACATGGACCAAAAAATGGTGTAACAACTTGTCAATTACACATGCGATCATTTAAAAATGGTGATACAATTGTTGTTGAACCATGGAGAAGCGCAGCCTTTCCGGTAATTAAAGATTTAGCAGTTAATAGAAGTGCTTTTGATAGAATTATGGCAAGTGGTGGTTACATCTCTGTAAATACAGGTAATGCAAAAGATGCAAATAATATTTTAATTCCTAAAGATGCGGCAGACGAGGCTTTTGGAGCAGCAGCTTGTATCGGTTGTGGGGCTTGCGTTGCAGCTTGCAAAAATGGATCTGCGATGTTATTTGTATCAGCAAAAGTTTCTCAATTAGCATTGTTACCTCAAGGGCAAATTGAACGCAAAGCACGTGTACTTAAAATGGTAGCAGCCATGGATGAAGAAGGATTTGGAAACTGCACAAACACAGGAGCTTGCGAAGCAGAATGCCCTAAAGGAATTTCTTTAGAAAACATTGCACGTATGAATCGTGAATTAATGTCGGCGGCATTAACATACAGTAAGTAAGAAATTGTTATACATTATAAAAGTCTTTGTAATTAGCTAATTACAAAGACTTTTTATTTGTGATACATTAATGAAGACCAAAATTGTTAAAAACCATATTTTCCAAAAACAAAATATAATAAACTCTGTTATATTTGTAGCCCTAAAAAAGCAATTCATTATATTTTTTTAGTGTAACTTTAAATCATACTTGTGAATATACAACCACTCAATACATGGATTACAAAAGACAATGAGCCTTTGCTTATTGCTGGTCCCTGTGGAGCAGAAACCAGAGAACAGGTTTTGCAAACTGCTAAAGAGATTGCTGAAATCAAATCCGTTAAATTATTCAGAGCAGGTATCTGGAAACCACGTACACGCCCTAATTCCTTTGAGGGAGTAGGTGAAGAAGGACTTCATTGGTTGAAAGAAGTTCAGCAACAATATAATTTAAAAACAACGGTAGAAGTTGCAAATGCGCAGCATACTGAATTAGCACTTAAGCATGGTGTTGATGTGCTATGGATTGGTGCACGTACAACGGTTAACCCATTCAGTGTTCAGGAAATTGCAGATGTATTGAAAGGTGTTGATATTCCCGTTTTTATAAAAAATCCGGTGCATGCCGATTTACAATTATGGATTGGTGCTATTGAACGCTTGTCTTTGGCGGGAATTACCAAGTTGGCGGCTATACATCGTGGATTTCATTATACAGGTAAATCAAAATATCGCAACAAGCCATTTTGGGAAATTCCAATTGAATTGAAAACAATTATGCCTGAGTTGCCCATTATTTGTGACCCAAGCCACATAACAGGTAAACGCGAATTAATACAACATGTATCGCAAAAAGCATTGGATTTAGGCATGAGCGGTTTGATGATAGAAACTCACAT
>JAYVDU010000591.1:0-2572 GCA_043749245.1 Bacteroidota bacterium
CCTTCTGATTTCAAAAACACGACGTGCTTTACCATATCATCTTGTATGGCTTGCATAGCGTTTTGCATGGTATCAGGTGCTGTTACAAAAATATTGGCAGGATATATAGTAAACGCATCGAATTGTTTAATAACAAATCCATTTTTATCATCAAAGGTTTCAATAGATTCTATCTCGTCTCCAAAAAAAGAAATACGCACACTGTGATCAGCATACGATAAATTTACATCTACTGTATCGCCCTTCACTCGAAAGGTGCTACGCGAAAAGACATCAGTGGTGCGGGAATACAAAGCACCTACCAATTGATGTAATAATTTGTTTCGAGAAATCACTTTCCCAACTTCTATGGTAATAATGTTTTTTCTGAAATCCGTTGGATTTCCAATACCATAAATACAAGAGACTGAACAAACCACAATCACGTCCCTCCTACCTGATAGCAGAGCAGACGTGGCACTTAAACGTAATTTTTCAATCTCATCATTGACTTGTAAATCTTTTTCGATGTAAGTGCCAGTTGTTGGTAAATAAGCTTCGGGCTGATAGTAATCGTAATAGCTTACAAAATATTCAACCGCATTTTTAGGAAAAAATTGTTTGAACTCGCTAAACAATTGTGCCGCTAACGTTTTATTATGACTTAAAATAAGCGTAGGTCTATTCACTTGCTGTATAACGTTAGCGGCGGTAAATGTTTTACCAGAGCCCGTAACTCCCAATAAAACCTGATGTTTGGTATTACTATTTAACCCCTCTACTAATTGCTTAATAGCAGTAGGTTGATCGCCAGTTGGCTGAAATTCGGATATGAGGTTAAAGGACAAGGTTTATTTATATTTTAAATTTAGTTTTCTAATAAAAAACAGAAGTAATTTTAAATTCGCTTTTATAATGTATAATTAATAAATAGACATCCATTTTAAAATAAAATATTACCTCACTTCAACAGATATTTTATCAAAGATATCTTTATCAATGTAAATTGGACACTTAAATCTTAAAGCTAAATTTATTGCGTCTGCCGCCCTACCATCAACTTCATTTATTTTATCATTATTTGACCAAACCAATAAGCAATGAAAAATCCTTTGACTATCTAGTTTATTTATGAATATGTAATCTAAGTTTAAATTAAACACCTCCATTGTGGACTTAAATAAATCATAAGTTAATGGTCTTTTTGGTTCCATTTTTTCAAGCATGATAGCAATTGATTGAGCTTCAAGTACTCCAATAATAATTACTATCCCTAAATCTAATTGATCTTTTTTTGCCAATATCAATTGGCAAGTTATTTCTTCTTTTGAAAATAACGCTTGTATTTTATTAATCTTCTTATGGTATGCTAAACCATGAACGACTAATTCTATCTTATTAGGATTATTATTCATAAAAAGTAATTTATTAAATTATGCTCTCGTTTTTATATTTTATACCATTAGCATTTGCTGATTAATCCTTCTACTATTTAGAAATAACTAACTGTTTATTAATAGCCCTCAATCCGTCGGACAGTTGAATGGTATAAATGCCCTGAGGTAAATGAGAGGTCTTTAAATTTACCAAATTTTCTCCTTCATTATACAAGATGTTTCCAATGGTCATTACTTTTTGTCCCAACACATTAACAACCGAAACCGATAATGTTTTTGTTAATTGTAAATTAAATTTTAAGGTGCAATTATCATTCGTTGGGTTAGGATAAAGCGACAGTAAACTGATATCTTCTGTCACATCTCGTATACCTGCATCTATGGCAATATTAATATCATCTATAAAAATATTATTTCCTCCATGGCGACTAAACATAAATTTTAAACGGAAACCACTCGTAAGAAATACTGATGGCAATGTTGCAGATACTGTTTTCCACTCGGTTGCAGAACTTGGGTAAAAAGCTATTGTTTTAACTGGAACTGTTTCTAAACTATAACCAATAGCACTGAAACGCTGAAGTGGTGTGCCATTACAAACAGTAACACCAAACAATTGTAATTGATCTTTATTACTGGTATCCTTACGTGCAAACGCATATTTAAAACTCACATTAAGCGTTGATGCTCCTGTTAAATTAATCGCTCTGCTATATAATTCATCTTTACCATCAAGCGTGCTACTAAAATTATTAATCATAATAGCTTTACTACCACTTGCAAAAGCCATATTGGTTAGCTGCCATGTAGTAGATGTATCTATATTATTAGTCAACCATTCGCTCCCATTTAAAGTCGTTACTGTTTCAAAACCTTCTGTATAAGGGTATCCTAGCCCAGTGGCTGTTTGCACAGCTATGAAATTTTGTTTGGTAACAACAGCAGAATCTATTCCGTTTTTCACTTTTAATTCCACACTATAACTTCCTACCGAAGCATACGTTACAGTAGGATTTGCAATAGAAGATGTTGCAGGAGAGCCTCCTTCAAATTTCCACGCATAAGATGTAATGTTTCCATTATAGGATGTATTCGTAAATACAACTTGGTTAGTTTGACAAATAACTTTTTTATTACTCACAAAATCAGCTTTACATAATGGAGCCGTTGTGTATACACCAGTAGCAATCAAATTA
>JAYVDU010000592.1:0-2571 GCA_043749245.1 Bacteroidota bacterium
ATTTTTTTTCTATTTTATTAGAACGTGTTGATGTGATGCTTTGCTCTAATAACAAATAGTTTTTATCTAATGCTAATTTAGAGATATTTAAAATATTGGTTGTTGACTCTCCATTATCATTGATGTCGAATTGAATTACATTTTTTTCATTGTACAATTCACCATTATCTCTAAAAGGCGAACAATGAATAGAGTAGGGGTAACGCAACGGAAAGCGGTAATAACTTTCAAAACCTAAATAGGTATAAAACTGATTTAGTACAGTGATACTATCTGCATCATAACTTTTTAGTTTTTGTAAATGATTGTTGGTTTGTAACAATGCATCATTGCTATGAGATAGGGAATCTGAAATACCTTGCATAGATTGTTCTATCTGATTTCCAAACTCATCTGTTAAGCTTTGTATCTTATTCACGGCCTTATTAATGAATAAATAAATGCAGATAATCATTCCAATAAGACATATAAAAAAAGCCGTTAACCAACTGTATTTATGGGGCTTACTATTAGCAAAGCCAATAATTGTAAATACAATAGTAAGTATAACACCTACTAAACAAAGGAATACAAAGATGATGAGCAGGCCGGCTTTTAAAAACATGGTATTAAATTTTACAATGGAATATTACCGTGTTTTTTCTTCGGTAGTTTATCTGCTTTGTTTTCAAGCATTTTAAAGGCACGAATTAATTTTTCGCGTGTTTGTTCAGGCTTAATTACTTCGTCAATAAATCCACGTTCAGCTGCACGGTAAGGGTTAGCAAACATCGTTTGATATTCTGTTTCTTTCTCTTTCCATTTTTCATCTTTATTAGCAGCGGCTGAAATTTCATTTTTAAAAATAATTTCAGCAGCACCTTTAGCCCCCATTACGGCAATTTCAGCTGTTGGCCAAGCGTAGTTCATATCAGCACCAATATGTTTACTGTTCATCACATCATACGCACCGCCATAAGCCTTACGTGTAATCACTGTAATACGGGGAACTGTAGCCTCACTAAACGCGTATAATAATTTAGCACCGTTTGTAATAATTGCATTCCATTCCTGATCAGTACCCGGTAAAAAGCCCGGTACATCTTCAAATACCAATAAGGGGATATTAAAACAATCGCAAAAACGCACAAAGCGAGCTGCTTTGGTTGATGAATTGATATCCAATACACCAGCTAATACCGCAGGTTGATTGGCAACAATGCCAATGGAACGCCCTGCTAATCGTGCAAATCCAACAACGATGTTTTCAGCAAAATGTTTGTGTACTTCAAAAAATGAATCTGTATCAATAACGTTTTCAATTACTTCTCGGATATCATAAGGTTGATTAGCATTTTCAGGAATGATCGAATTTAATTCTGTACGAAGCTCAGAGCCTGTATGTTCATAAGGCACGCTTGGCGCATTTTCTTCACAGTTTTGAGGTACGTAGCTTAATATTTGTTTTAAGTTCGTAATAGCCTCTATTTCATTAGCACAGGCAAAATGAGTCACACCGCTTTTGCTTGCATGCGTCATTGCTCCGCCTAATTCTTCACTGGTTACTTCTTCATGCGTTACTGTTTTTACAACGTTAGGGCCTGTTACAAACATATAACTGGTATTTTCTACCATTAAAATAAAATCGGTAATAGCAGGACTGTAAACCGCGCCACCAGCGCATGGTCCCATAATAGCCGATAGTTGAGGGATTACGCCACTAGCTCTAACATTACGGTAAAATATATCGGCATAACCACCTAAAGAAACAACGCCTTCTTGTATTCGTGCGCCACCACTATCGTTTAAGCCAATTAATGGGGCACCATTTTTCATAGCCAAATCCATTATTTTGCAAATTTTTTCAGCGTGTGTTTCAGATAAAGACCCACCAAATACTGTAAAATCCTGAGAAAACACATATACTAATCTTCCTTGTACGGTACCATATCCAGTCACAACACCATCTCCAAGGTATTGTTCTTTTTCTAAACCAAAATCCTTACTACGATGCGTTACCAGCATACCAATTTCTTCAAAACTTCCTTCGTCTAATAAAAAATGTAAACGCTCACGAGCGGTTAATTTTCCTTTTTTATGTTGAGCATCAATACGTTTTTGTCCGCCACCCAAAAGGGCTTCGGCTTGTTTTTGTTCTAATAAAGATATTTTTGAGTTCATGTTTATATTAATTTAACTTGCATATATTTGGTAAGTTAACCAAAATAGTATACAGATTTAGGTAGTTAATTTTATGTTTTAAATTTAGAGCCTGTTTAAATGTTATTATCTAATTAAAAATACATTCTCCTAAAGTAATCAAATTTAACAGGGCTTCCAAAGGAAGTTGATTTATACCTGCTTAGGTCGATTTAGGTTTTTCATGTTGTTTTTGTTACTCCATTGTTACTCTTAAAAATATAAAAAGGGTTACACGACAGTTCATGAACCCAACGAAAAAGATTCATTATAATGAATTTTGTAGTTGGGGAGTAAAAACCTTTAAAACTAAAAAGAACATGGGAGTAAAATTAAGAGAAAAACAATTGAAAAGCGGACAAATATCCTTTTACTTGGATATTTATCACAACA
>JAYVDU010000593.1:0-2567 GCA_043749245.1 Bacteroidota bacterium
ATTTTTTCTTTGCAAATGGCAATAAACAGTTATCTTCGTTAGTAGCTTTTCGGTAGAAAGTGTTTCAAAAGTCGGCCGAAGCAAACCGCGTAACCGTTATGCGGCATTTTAGACACTCAAAATATTTATAATGAGAAAATTATTAATAGTGTTTTTATTTTTGAAATTTGTGACAACAGCTAATGCACAGAGTTTTGGCGGTTTATATACCTCTAGCTACTGGACTGAAAAAGATGTTCAAAAAGACATAGATAAAGAAATTAAAAAGGGTAAGGACAATAAGACTATACCCGCATACTATAAAAACAAAATGAATGATACATTAACTTATGTAATACAGCATAACGTTGACGGTTTCACTTTAAAGCTAACATTCAATATTAGTGATTTTGAAAATATTTATTGTAATTTTCAACAATATACGTTTGACTGCACTCCTTGCTCTCAAAAACATCTAGCCGAGTTTATTAAAAACTACCACTTTAGACAGAAAACAGAAAATGTTTATGTGTCCAATTATACATTTCATACTGAAATGACTGTTAATTATAAATCATCAAATAAAGACTGTTTAGTTATAACTTTTAAGTATTTAGAATTAGAAAAGAAAGATTATAAAGAATTATATAAAAGCTTAAAGAAAAAAACGACCGCATAACCCACGGTTTGCCTCAGCCTCGCAGAAGTACAAGCATTTGCAAAAGCGGTAGACAATTTTTTTATTTTTTCTTTGCAAATGGCAATAAACAGTTATCTTCGTTAGTGGCTTTTCGGTAGAAGGTGTTTCAAACGTCGGCCGAAAGCAAACCGCGCAAACGTTAGGGCTAATGCATTAAGACCAATATGAAACTAATCTCTCATAGACAAATTAGCATACAATTATTAATACTTCGACTTGTATTTTTGGCGACAACAATACTAATAGTTTATCTCTTTCAACAAGGCATTAGTGACTATGCAACTTTTTTGCTTGTGCTAATTGTGCCGACCTGTATAATAACATTAACTCAAGTAAATGTTTATAACAGCAAAGTAGAAATCATTAAGTATTCGTTGTTTGGTTTAATTACTAAAACTGTAGACCTAAATGAAAAAAACATTCTAGCTATGACAAATTACCAAGACAAAATAGAACTAGACGACACGGGAATATATGAGAGTCCTAATCCACTTAGTTTTTTATATATTTTCTTACCGAAAACTGCAGTACCTTATAATATAACTGAGTTCCAATATACAGACCAAAATAATGAAACCAAAAGTTTGACAATTAAGCTAAAGACAAAAGAATATAAATTAGTTTGGGATACACTAAACAGAAAAATGCACTAAGCCCTAACAGTACCTAAAAAAAATGCTAGCATTAGTATAAGTTTTTTGCCTACAATTGGTCGCTTCGCGAAAGTTTTGTATTTTTATGTAGGCAAAAAAGAGTACAGTATTTCGGCTACTAATAAACTTTTGTATGTTTAGAAAGTTTTCGGTTTCAAAACCGCACTTCTTTTAGCTTCCAAACGTTAGCGGCAAGGTCAAAATCAAATAAGCATGGACGACATAGAGAATAATCCAATACCAACCTATCAAACCTATCTTCTTAAGCATTTGACAAAAGTATATAGTGCAAGAAAAGAAACGGTTAGAACTGATTGGACACGGTATTCTGACCTTCTTATTGACAAATTTGCAATACACTCTTCGACATTATATCATTTATTCAATGGAATAATTGAGCGACCAAGTTCAGACCTAAATACTCGTACAACGTCTTTTGATTTATTTTCTGTAAATTCAATAATACGAGTTCTGATTGAGACGTATATAGCATTCAATCACATTTTCGTATCCGCTTCAATGGAAGGCGAAAAAGAATTTCGGTTTTTATTATGGCAACTCGACGGACTTCTCGAACAAAAAAAATTCAGAGTTGACAATTCTGATTTCGACGAAGTCGAATCTATTTTAAATGGAAATAAATCGCGAATAGAAAATTTGTTTGTTCAAATTGAAAATAATGTTTTTTATAAAAGTCTTCCAGAAGCACAGTCACTTAAAATATTTAATAAAAAAGAAAAAAAATATAATTGGAAATATAAAATTACGGATGGCTTAAATATTAAACCTTTACAAATTATTGAATTAGTCGAAATGACCTGCGTTTCAAGAATATTTATTAATTCATATCGCTATACTTCAGTACATACTCATTCAGGATTTATTTCAATTGAACATTTTGAAAAAATGCGTGGTAAAGAAGTTTCCGACGACTACATAAATCCACTTGCTACTCAAGCAATAATATTGACAATATTTCTAATAAATGATATTTGTTCTATTGACACAAATGCTCAAAACGTATTTTTAACTTTTGCTAACAAAGACAGGGAAAATATAATTGGGATCAATACTGTATGTAGAAAAGTATGAAGCCAGCCGCTAACAGTACCTAAAAAAAATGCTAGCATTAGTATTAGTTTTTTGCCTACAAGTTGTCCCTTCGGGAAATTTGTTTATTTTTATTGTAGGCAAAAAAGAAAACAGCATTTCGGCAACTAATAAACATTTGTATG
>JAYVDU010000594.1:0-2552 GCA_043749245.1 Bacteroidota bacterium
TTCTTTCTGCTTAATCAAAAAGAAGCAATCACGCCGAGGCGTGACAAGCTAAATCGCCAAATCCGTTTTTATTAACGTTTTTATTGTTTTTTAATTTGGGGCAAATGAGTGCTTCGCAATTCCTCACACATACAACGCTTCAACTACGCCGGAAAAACTAGGATTTCACACCGATTTAGCAAAGCCTACCGCACTTTTACCAACGTATGCATTGCTCCGGCAGGCTCAGTAACCATACTTCGGCAAGTAAAGTAAATATAATATTAATGCAGAGTAATATAACGGTTTTAATAAGGTTTTGTAACTATTTACCTTGCAGATGATTTGCAGAAAAATCCTTAAAAATATTGATATTACTCGGTTTTTTAGTTACTGAGGAGACTCTATATAGTCCATTCAGAACAACATACATACATAGGAAACATAGGTATAAACAAGTATTCTAAGTGAAGTATGTGCCTATTTGGTTTGGATCATTTATTTATTATGAATGGTATTAATAATAAAAGTTTTATGGAAAATGACCACTTATTGTATCTAAACGGTAACTGGTTGCTTATATAGTACCACTTACCAAGTTGCTTGCTGATAAAAACTATTAATCTTTACTTTTGAATTAAACTACGTGTATGATGACTACTAAACTATTAATTGGGGCTGCTGTTATAGTAATAGCTCCCTACACATTTATTACAAAACACATATCCAATCAGGTTGAAAGCCCTCATTCAACGACGCTTTTATTGAACACAACCAGTGCTCTACTAAAAGAAAAAGACACGAGTATTGTTTTTCCAAAACCATCGCAATTAGCGCCAGCAATCCTTGTTAAACAAAGCCCAAAAGATACCGGCTCTGTTCCATTGGCAATAACTAAAGCAACTATTCATATTGAGGTTGTGGGTAATATTGCAACCACTAAAATGGAATTAACTTTTTATAATGCCACGAACCGTATTTTGGAGGGAGAGTTTGTTTGCCCTTTAGGTGAGGGACAAAGCATGTCGTATTTTGCATTTGATGTTAATGGCGTATTACGCGAAGGTGTGGTTGTAGAAAAAGCAAAAGCGCGTCAGGTTTTTGAAAGCGTGGTACGGAGAAAAGTTGATCCCGGTTTATTAGAATGGGCTAAAGGCAATAACTTTCGTTCGAGAATTTATCCCATTCCTGCTAATGGTTATAAAACAATTGTTGTGGGCTTTCAGCAGGAACTGATTGCCAGCAGGTCGTCTTACATTTATTATCAACCGCTCTTATTTAAACATAAATTGCAAACGTTTGATGTGACTGTAGAAATTGAAAAACAACGTGTTTCACCAATACTATACGGACAAGAAAAAATAAATCTAACGTTTACTAACTGGACAGATATTTGGAAAGCGAACAGTCATTTTGAAAATTACATAGCAGATAAACCTATTGCCTTTGAAGTCCCAATAAATACTACTAAAAACAATGTCATTACTCAAACCATAAACAACAACGCCTCTTATTTTTATGTGAATGTAACGCCTGACAAATACATTATCAATAAACCATTACCTGCTAAAATTGTGGTGTTATGGGATAATTCTCAGTCGGCAGCAAAACGAGATACAGTAGCAGAGTTTAAATTATTAGATGCTTATTTTTGTAAACTTAAAAATGTGTTTGTTGAGTTGGTCATGTTTAGTAATGCCATCAATAAAACAGCGACGTATGATGTTGCAAATGGGAATTGGAAAGCCTTAAAGCAAGCGATACAGCATACAATATACGACGGCGGCACACAATTAGGATCAATAAATTTAAAGTCTTATCAAGCAGATGAATATTTATTATTCTCAGATGGATTGTCAAATTTTGGAAAATCTGATCTTAGCTTTTCTAATAAACCTGTGTATTGCGTTACGTCGTTTCAACAAACAGATTATTCTAAACTAAAATATATTGCTCAAAAATCGGGCGGGTGTGTTATCAATTTATCAACTACTGAAACCCATGAAGCCATTAAGCAATTAAGTTTTGCTACATATCAATTTTTATCTGCAAACTATGATTCCACGGCTGTTTCGGAAGTATACCCATCAATACCAACTCCTATTATTAACGGGTTTTCTGTGGCAGGAATTTTAACATCCAATCAAACAGAACTCGTTTTAAATTACGGTATCGCAGGTACTATTTTATATCAAGAAAAAATCAACCTACGTAAAGACAACAACCTGTCAACTGATTTAATTGGAAAATTATGGGCACAGAAAAAAATTAATGAGCTTGATGTTAATTATACGGTAAACACTAAGGAAATAACGCGTTTAGGAAAAGCATTCTCTTTGGTAACACGCAATACGTCCTTATTAATTTTGGACGACATCAACGATTATATACAATACAAAATTATTCCTCCTACAAAACAACTTCAGGCTACATATTTTGCAGCCATTAAAAACGAAGAGCATTTGGCAACCACTAATAAACAAGAGCATTTAAATAAAGTATCAAACGATTTTAATGAATTGATTAATTGGTATAGTCAGGATTATAAAAGTGATTGTGCAACCTATGATAAA
>JAYVDU010000595.1:0-2546 GCA_043749245.1 Bacteroidota bacterium
GAGGCTAAGCGAAGGCATTTTGTGCGACGAAAAATGGATTTGGCGTTTTGGCTTGACTTTTTTTGTTACTTTTTTTCGTCAAGGAAAAAAACGTAAAAAGATGATTAAGTTTTTGAGTGAACCCTAATTAATAAATAGTCCAAACAACATAGGCGCATAGTGCACATAGAATATTTGTTTATAACCTATATGTTCTAATCTATGTGGTTAAAAATGGACTATGTATTATATACATTATGTATAAACAATTATTGTAAATTTGTATAACACACCATGGAAACCAATCAATCAAATCCGCAATTACTTATTGACTTAGTTACCCAAAAAATGCCTTTTGGTAAACATAAAGGTTGGGTGCTTTGCAATTTACCGGTTAATTATTTGGAGTGGTTTAATCGCAAAGGCTTCCCTGACGGTAAATTAGGGATGTTACTCCAAACCTTATATGAAATAAAATTAAATGGATTGGAATATCTATTAGATCCGATTAAAAAGAATTTATATAAATAATGACAAGCGCAACTATTAGTGATATCAAAAAAGAATTGCAAACACTTGAACCAAAGCAATTGGCAGAACTTTGTCTATTCTTGGCAAAATATAAAAAAGATAATAAAGAGTATTTAGGCTATTTATTATTTGATGCACATGATAAGGAAAGTGCCGTTAAAACTATCAAAGAAGAGATAGATATTCAATTTACACAAATCAATCATATCAATTTACACGTCGTTAAAAAAAGTTTACGAAAAATATTACGCATCACTAATAAGTATATTAAATATATTGGCTCTAAACAGTATGAAGCTGAATTGCTAATTTATTTTTGTAAAAAAATTAAACAATCGCGTATACCAATTCAAAAAAGTGTGGTGCTTCAAAATTTATTTGATGCACAAATAAAAAAAATCAATAATGCAGTCTCTGCCCTTCATGAAGATTCACAGTATGATTATAACAATGAATTAGAGTCATTAGCTTAATAATCCGTACCTTTAGGCATTAATTAAAACTATTACCGTGACTTTTGACGAATTAAATTTAACAAAACCCTATTTAAGAGCTTTAGCTGATTTAGGATTTACTAATCCTACACCAATACAAGAAAAAGCATTTCCTGTAGTGATGTCAGGTAAAGATGTTGTAGCTATTGCCCAAACAGGTACAGGAAAAACCTTTGCATATTTGTTGCCAACCCTCAGGCAAATTACGTTTTCCGATCAACGCCAACCTCGTGTTATCATTGTAGTGCCCACACGTGAGTTAGTGGTTCAGGTTGTTAATGAAATACAAAAACTATGTGCTTATTCTACCGTTCGGTATGCAGGTATTTATGGCGGAGCTAATATTAATCCTCAAAAGCAAACGATATACGATGGCCTTGATATTTTAGTAGCCACACCGGGTCGATTAATGGATATGATACTGAGTAGAACTTTGCAAGTGCACTCTATACAAAAATTAATTATTGATGAAGTTGACGAGATGTTAAATTTAGGGTTTAGAACTCAACTATTAAGCATCATGGATACACTTCCTGCAAAGCGTCAAAACTTAATGTTTTCGGCTACTTTGGACGAAGATGTAGAGAAATTAATTGAAAAATATTTTTATCAACCTCACTATTTAGAATTAGTGATTCGAGGTACGCCACTAAATAAAATTGTACAAAAAGGATATTTCGTTCCTAATTTCCATACCAAATCTAATTTACTAAAACACCTTTTAGCTACCGATACGGATTTAAAAAAAGTATTGATTTTTACTAAAAATAAAAAATTGGCAGATGCATTGTATAAAGAATTAGATGAAGCTTTTAACAGTCAAATTGGAATTATACATTCCAATAAAACACAACCACAACGTTTTTCGGCCATCGATAATTTTGAAAATGGCATCCATCGCGTATTAATCGCAACAGATATCATTGCTCGTGGATTAGACATTCCGGAAGTAACACACGTTATTAATTTTGATACACCTCAAGAACCAGGTGATTATATTCATCGTATTGGTCGTACTGGTAGAGCTGATTCTGTTGGTATTTCTATTACCTTAATCAATGCTGTTGAAAAAGAGTTTCATAAAAATATTGAGGCGTTGATGAATAAAAAAATAACTATTTTACCTCTTCCTTCTGTTGTTGAAATATCAGATACGTTAACCGCTGATGAACGTCCGCTAAAACGTGATAAAAATTTAAAGAAAATGCCTCAGATTGCAGCCAAAACAGGAGGTTTTCATGAGAAGAAAGATAAAAATAAAAAGGTGAATTTAGGTGGTAAACGTCGTCAGGAATCTGAAAAACGAAAAGAGGCAGCTTACATCAGAAAAATGAGGTAATATTTAGGTGTCTCTATTAAATAGTATTCAATAAAGCCGCCGATTAGAAATTTTGTTACTACTCAGGTATTGGAATAGAACGAGAACGCAGATGACACAGATAGCTTATCATTAGTGTCCGATTAAAAACTGATTATCATGGCTAAAGCCCTTATTTTACTGGGCATCATAACCCCAGACTTAAGTCTGGGGTTACTAAATGT
>JAYVDU010000596.1:0-23141 GCA_043749245.1 Bacteroidota bacterium
TAATTTCCAGCACATAATCCTGTTGGGTTTTGCAAGGTACCTGTCGGAGATGCCACTGGTATCCATTGATAAGTGTATCCTGGCGATCCTCCATTTACAGTAGCAACAAAACTTCCATTACAAGCTGCGTTACACTTTGGATTCGTTCCAACAATTGATACGGTTATGGCTGATGGTTGAGAAATAACAATTGTTTTAGACGTTGTACAGCCATTAGCGTCTGTTCCAATTCCTAAATAATTACCCACACATAATCCTCCAACTGATGGAGTGGTGGTAGCGGGAGTTGTATTCCAATTATAATTATATGGTGAGGTTCCGCCTGACAGTGTTAAACTTCCTGTTCCATTACATAATCCGTTACAGGTAATATTAGTTGATGTAACAGTTGATGTTAATGCCGCAGGCTGACCTATATTGATGGTTCCTGAAATTATACAACCTAATGCATCCGTTGCTTTTACAGAGTAAGTTCCTGTGCATAAATTAGTGATGGTATCTAATAACGATCCTGGAAATGCTCCAACAGGAGTCCATGAATATGTATACGGAGCGGTTCCGCCGGCAACTAATGCTTTTACTCCGCCTGTACATCCACCATTACAAGCCACATCTTTTTTGTTAAAGGCTAACGTTAATGAGCTTGGCTGTATAATTGAAAAGGTATTTGTAATAGCACACCCATTATTGTCAGTTGTTGTTCCTGTATAATTCCCTACACATAAATTAATAGGGTCTTGAACTGAGCCGCCTGATGGTGACCAAGAATAGGTATATGTGGGTGTTCCTCCGCTTGGTGTTAAGTTAATGGATCCCGAGCAAGCAGCATTACACGTTACGTTTGTTACAACGCCAGAAGCTATTAATTGAGTAGGTTGCGCAATATTAATGGTAGCATTGGTTACACAAAGGTTTCCGTCAGTTACAGAAACCGCAATAACTCCCGCACACAATCCAGTAACAACTGAATTCGTAGGTGTTCCCCCAGCCGACCAGCTATAAGTTAAAGTAGCCACTCCAATAGCAGTAACTGTTCCTGTTCCATTACATAAACCAAAGCAGGTAATAGATGATGAGGTTACCGTAACGGTTGGCCCAGTAGGATTACTCAAGGTTGCTATTACTGTTTGTGCACATCCAGCGGCATCTTTAATTGATAAATTATAAGTTCCTGCACCAATATTAACAATTGGATTAACGGTTGAAGCTCCCGGCGTCCACGTATACGTATATCCTGGGGATCCTCCGCTAATAGTTGCTGTTATAGATCCATTTGTGCCTCCGCAAGTAGTTGGGTTAACAGCCGTAAAAGTAGCCGTAAGATTTACTGCTGGAATTATTTGTACTGTTTGTGATTTGATACATCCATTAGCGTCAGATACATTCACTGTATAAGTTCCGCCACACAATGCCGAAATGCTAGGCGTTGTTTGTCCACCTGGCAACCATTGATACGTATGCGCTCCAGTGCCCCCTGTAGCAGTAACAGAGGCTGTACCGTTACATTGTCCAAAACAGGTTTCATTTGTTTTAGTTATAGTTAACGTTGTGGCCGGTGGATTTAAAAATGTAACCGTTCCTGAGTTTGAACAACCCAAAGCATCAGTAACAACTACAGTGTATGAACCAGCACATAATGCACTAGCAGTTGGTGCTGTTTGAGTAGGAGGCCCTGTAGGCGACCATGAATACATGTAAGGCGCTGCGCCACCTGAGGGGTTAGCATTAGCAATACCCGAACAACCTCCGTTACATTGTAACGTATTTCCATTGGTTGTTAATACTATAATTACTGTTTGCAAAATTTGAACCGTTTGGGTAGTAGTACAGCCTTTGGAATCTCCAACGGTAACAGTATAAAGACCAGTGCACAAATTTGTAGCGACTTGGCTATTACTTACCACAACATTTACTGAATTCGTCCAAGTGTATGTATATGCTGGTGTTCCGCCACTAGGAGTAACTGTTGCCGCGCCAATACAAACATTACAGCTTGGCTTAACGCCACTTATAACAGCTAATAATGGTGGTGGCTGTGAAACTGAAGCGCTTGAAGAAGTTAAGCATCCCTTACTGTCTGTCACATTTACAAAATAATTTCCAGCACATAATGCAGTTGCGGTTGGTGTTATTTGAGCTGGTATTGAATTCCAACTATAAAAATATCCGGGAGTACCACCAGAAGCAACAACTCCAACCGTTCCATTACACACTCCCGAACAACTTACTGTACCATTTGTGGTAGTTATTGTCATTGATGTTGGTGCTATAACATTAACTGTTTGAGTTTGTGTACATAATAAATTATCTTTTACAGTAACAGTGTATATGCCTGCACATAAGTTTGGATCGATGTTATTTGTTCCCCCACTTGCGGCCCACAAATATGTATAATTAGGTGTTCCTCCACTTACTGTTGCAGTTGCAATGGCGTTGCAACTTCCAAAACATGATGGGCTTGTAGCGCTTACATTTACAGTAATTGATGACGGAGAAGTTACATTGACCGAAGCAGAAGCAACGCATCCAGTCGCATCAGTAACTGTAGCAGAAGTTATTCCCGCGCATTGATTGATTAAGGAAGGCGCGGCTGAGCCACTTGTGCTCCAAACGAATGTATATCCTGGAGTTCCTCCATTTATTACTGAAGAAATTGTAGAATTACATTGCCCAAAACAGTTAATTGGTGTGGCATTCAATGATAAAGTCAAAGGATTAGGTTGAGTTAATGAAATAGTTGTTGTAGTTTTACATCCACCATTACCAATAATCAACGTATAGTTTTTTGCGCAAAGACCATTATATGGAGGGTTTGTAGTAATTGTAGCAGTATTAGATTGTAACGTAAATGTATAGGCACCTACCCCACCTGTTGGTGCCGAAGTAATTGAACCGTTGCATAAACCATTACAAGTTGGCGAAACAGTACCAATATTTGGTGTTACGCTGGAAGGTTGAGTTATAGTAACAACAGCATTGCTGGGACATCCATTGGCATCTTTAACATTCGCAGAATAAGTTCCTATACATAAATTTGAAATCGTTGCTGTTCCCTGTCCTAAAGGAGGTACAGGAGTCCACGTAAAACTATGAAGGGGTGTGCCGCCGGCAATAGTAACAGAGGCACTTCCATTGCATAATCCAAAACAAGTAATATCTGTTTTTGCAACTGTAAAAGTTGTTACCGAAGGCTGTGTTAATGTGACGCTTCCTGCCCTGGTACATAACAACGCATCCGTAATAGTATATGAATAAACGCCTGGACATAAATTAGTTCTTGAAGGTGAATTAGGTCCGGCTGGAGACCAAACATAACTATATGTTGGGGTTCCTCCTGATGGATTTAAATTAATAGAACCGTTACATAAGCCATTACAAGTTATATTTGTTAGTGTTGGTGTTGCAGTAAGTGTTGGTGGCGAAGTAATTGTAAATGTGACTATTTTTGAGCATCCCAGCGCATCCGCAGCATTAATCGAATATGTACCAGCACATAAATTTGTGATGATAGAGCCTGTTGCAACTCCGGTAGGAGTAATTGTATATGTAAATGGCGGAGTGCCGCCAATAGCCGTAACGGTTGCACTACCATTGCATACACCACCACAACTCATATTGGTTTTAGCAACTGTAACTGTAGTTGCAGGAGGTTGTATTATATTTGCTGTATAAGTTGCACTACATGTTTTTGTATCAACGATTGTAACTGATACAACTCCAGAGCATAGTCCGGATGTGACTGTTGTATTTGTTGGAGCACCAGCACTCCAAGTGAACGTATAGGGAAATGTTCCTCCGGAAGGAGCCACGGTGGCAGAGCCATTACATATACCATTACAGGTTACACTTGATGACGAGCCGTTAGCTAATAAAACAGATGGTTGAGTCAGTTGGGTTGTAAATGTTTCTACACAACCATTATTACTAGTAGTTGTTATTGTATAAATCCCCGTACCTGTAGCGCATGCGTTTTTTAAAGTATCTAATGAACTAATTCCAGTATGATTAATATTTGGCGGATTCCAATTAACAGAATAAGGGAAACTGCCTGTTAATTTTATTCTTACCTGACCATTACATAATCCGCTACATGTTGGGGGAGTTTTAGAATACGTTATAAATGTTGGATTAGGATCAGCTACCGTTCCTGCATTTGGAAGATAGTACTGAGCTCCTGTATTATCTGTGACTAATAAAGCGTAACTACTTCCGCAACCACAAAGTGTGTTAACGGTGTAAGTGGCCCCAACAAAAGCTGTTTGAGCGGGTGGTAAAATTTGACAAGGACCAACTCCAAAATTAAACCATTGCAAAGTGTCTGGCCCCGAACATCCTGCTAAACTTATGGTTGACGTTCCATTACACAAGCCCTTGCAAGTAGGTTGTGTAGATCCAAGCCAGGTAGGACTACACGCCGCTGGTATAGGTGTTTTTAAAGAAATTCCACTAGTAGCTGAGCCTAGATAATTAATTTGTTGTTGCGTAAATACTGTATTTGGTACAATAATTTTATTTCCAGTATTTACAATTCCTTTTATTTGAGAAACCCCAAGGTTAAAGGCGTTAGCTTGAATAACCGAATGATTTAATGAGACAAGTGCGTTAACAAAATCAACTTCTTCTGCCACAAAAAGCGTGTTTTTTAATTCAAAATTACCAATTGCTGTAATTTTTGATTTACAATTTATGACTCCAAGTTCTATAGTGTAATTAGAATTTATAATAAATTCATTAAAAAAAGTAGTATTAGAAAAATTACAAATTACATCGCGAGTAGGCGTCATTAATACCTTCCCATTGAAATGAAATTTGAAATTAGGATTCAAATTAACATCCTCGTTCAGTTGAAACGTAAGGCTAGGCGAACCTATTAATTCTATTGTGCCGTTTTCAGTAAATACGTCTATTGAAGCGATATTAACAGACTCAGTCGCATGAATAATTGAAGATGCTCCACCTGAATTATCATCAAAAATTACATGTGTACTTGAATTCGGAATAGCCCTGTTTGGAGAACCACCAGAAATAGCAGACCAATGATTGATGTCGTTCCAATAACCTGAACCGCCAACCCAATAAAGCGTTTGAGCATTTACAAAAAAGGAAACAAAAAGTAATGTGAGTAGTATAAGTTTCTTCATCTAATTATATATTAAATTTATTGAGCGAATAGGCTGAAATATGAAAGTATTATTGTTAAATCATAACAATAGTTAATTTTACGAAATTAAAATAGTTTAGGTTTCTAAAGATACCAAAAATACACTAATATTAACAAAAAACTGTGTGAAACATTGTTTTCGCTGATTGAATAAATAAAACAGTTATGGATACAAATAAAAATCTTAACAGTTGGGAAACTATTAGCTCAGAATTAGTATATGAATCGGCTTGGATAGCTGTTAATAAACATCAAACCATTAACCCTGCAGGTAATGCTGCCGTATATAGTGTTGTAAATTTTAAAAATTTAGCAATTGGCATAATTCCTTTATCGGAAGATGGCTTTACTTGGCTCGTTGGGCAATGGCGCTATCCGCTTAACGCCTATAGTTGGGAAATTCCCGAAGGTGGTGGCCCATTAGGAGAGGCCCCTATAGAAACAGCTAAGCGCGAACTTAAGGAAGAGACGGGGATTGTGGCTAAAGAATTTCAAGAAATCATGCAACTACATTTAAGCAACTCTGCAACCGACGAACATGCCTTCGTGTTTTTAGCCACCGATTTGTCTTTTGAAGAAGCCGAGCCCGAAGAATCGGAAGATTTACAAGTTAAAAAAATCCACATTGATGATGTTTATCAAATGGTATTAAATGGAGAAATTACAGATGCTATTAGCGTTGCAGCTATTTTTAAAGTGAAGCATTTGTATTATAAAGCTTCTTAAATATTGCCCAGCCTGATTTAAACTAACCATTCCTAATACCGCAAAATAATCTGAAAGATCTAAGTGGAATTTAATTTTACTAAAATTTGTTGTTGGTGAAAACGCCAACAATGGCATTAATTTATTAAAGTGTCATCTAAGACACCCTTTTAATCAATGCCATATAAAACCCATCAAAACCTTGACTTGGCAAGATAGACTTGTCTTTAATTAACTCAAAGTTTTTATTGTCTGCTAAAAATTTATTTACTTGCCCGCGGTTTTCGCTTGGTAAGATGCTACAAGTAGAATACACTAATTGTCCGCCTTTTTTTGTCATAAGCGAATATTCACTTAATATTTTTTGTTGTAGTACTTTGGTTCTTTCAATAAACCCCATATCTAATTTCCATTTAGCATCCGGGTTACGTTTAATAACACCTAAGCCGCTACACGGCACATCTAGTAATAAACGATCAGCTGTGTTTTCAAGTCGTTTAATCGTTTTGCTTCCTTCAATTAAACGTGGCTCAATGTTACTAGCCGTTGCGCGACGTGCACGTTTTTTCAATTCATCCAATTTCCATTGCGTCACATCCATCGATATAATACGTCCTTTATTTTGCATCAATGCTGATAAGTGCAAGGTTTTTCCGCCACCACCGGCACAAGCATCAATCACACGCATGCCTGGCTCTACTCCTAAGAATTCAGATATAGCTTGCGAACCGGCATCCTGTAATTCAAACAATCCTAATTTAAATAATTGATTTTGAAATACATTTTGTCGTTTTAATAAAACGAGTGCATCCAAAAATTCGTCAATAGGCTCAACTTCTATTTCTTGCTCGGCTAAATGTTTTTGTAAAATTTCTTTTTTTGTTTTTAGGGTATTCACTCTCAATACCACGTCAGCTTGCTTATTCAAGGCTTTTGCTTCTTCTTCCCACACTTCTTTTCCTAATTCTGTTTCACACAAATTCCAAATCCAATCCGGATATGATTGAATTATTTTTTGATCGGTTAAGGCTTTATACCTATCTAAAATATCTTTTTGGTTTAGCTTCCCAAACTCACGTTCATCAGGCATTGGTAATTGTTCCATGATGAAATACGTCCCTACTATTTTCCAAAAATCTGTTTCAGAACCTGCTAAATGCCCTATTAACCTGTAATTACGAACAATATCATACGTTGTTTCTGCCACAAAACGTCGGTCTCTTGCTCCAAATTTGGGATTTTCTTTCAATGTTTTTTCAATCACCTTGTCCGCAAATTTTCCGTCATTAAAAATGGTTACCAAAGCATTAACGATTGCCTGTAGTAATATGCGGTGAGGCTTAGCTTGTTTTTGTAGTTTTTTGTGCATGCGGCAAAGTTACTGTTTCTATTGCTTAAATACGCATTAAAAACTAATTATAGTTGATGAATTTTATTGATTAATGATGAAGAATTTAAGTAAACCCGTTGTTAAAAAATAGTTTATAAGTCCGTCTATAAACCTGGTATTAACTCTCAGCATATCTGTAAATTTAAAACTTAAATATATCACTATGAATTTTGTTGTATCATCATCTACTTTATTAAAACATTTAAAATCAATAAGCGGAGTTTTAAACTCAAGCAATACGATTCCTATTTTAGATTGCTTTTTATTTGAATTAAATAACGGAACATTAACGTTGTTTGCCAGCGACATGGAAACAACCATTACCACAAGCATTAAGGTGGAAGCATCTGAGAGTGGCAACATCGCTATCCCTGCTAAAACATTATTGGAAGCATTAAGTAATTTACCGGAGCAACCCATTTCTTTTATCATTGATAATAAAAAATACAGCGCTAAACTAAAAACAGAAACTGGTGATTATACCTTAACCGGACATAACGGTGATGAGTATCCAAAATTACCTAAGGTAGAGTCTTCTTCTTCTGTGATTATTAAAAGTGATGTCTTAGCTAACGCTATCAACAAAACAATTTTTGCTACAGGCAACGATGATTTACGACCCGTAATGAGTGGTGTGTTTTGTCAGTTTAATGAAGATAATTCGATTTTTGTTGCAACAGATGCTCACAAGCTTGTGCGTTATACACGTAATGATGCTAAAGCAGGGACTTCCGCAGCTTTCATTATGCCTAAAAAACCATTGAATGTTTTAAAAACATTATTAGCCGGCATTGATGATGCGGTAAAAGTAGAATTCAATAAAACCAATGCATACTTCAGTTTCGGAAATATCAATTTAGTGTGTCGTTTAATTGATGGGAAATATCCTAATTATGAAGCCGTAATTCCTAAACAAAATCCTAATAAATTAACGGTTGATAGAACGTCCTTTTTAGGCGCTATCAGACGAGTAAGTGTGTTTGCCAACAAAGCAACACATCAAATTCGTTTAAAGATTACAGGAAGTCAATTAACAATTTCTGCTGAAGATTTAGACTTTGCAAACGAGGGGCACGAAACATTAATGTGTACATATATTGGCGAAGACATGGAAATTGGATTCAACTCGAAATTTGTTTTAGAAATGCTAAGCAACTTAGAAAGCGATGAGATCACCATTGAAATGAGTGCTCCAAACCGCGCAGGTATTATTGTTCCAACACAAAAAGCAAACCCTGCTGAAGACGTGTTAATGTTAGTGATGCCAGTAATGCTTAACAACTAATAAGTAAATTATTATTATATTATTAAAGACGCTCTTAAGGGCGTCTTTTTTGTTTGAATAGAAATTGATTGGATTTACTGCGCAATGTGAAATACTAATATATTGGTATAAAATCACTGTTGTCCGAGATAGTGGACTAAAGTCCACAAAATGAATGGGATACATTTAGTAACCCCAGACTTAAGTCTGGGGTTATTATGCCCAGTAAAATAAGGGCTTTAGCCATGATAATCAGTTTTTAATCGGACACTAATGGTATAAAATATATATTTGTTTGTTATAAGGCTTGCAAGTAAACATAGTGTCAAATAAGAAAGCTTCATGTTTGAGGCTTGCGATACCGCTATATTGTTATAAAAATGGGAGTTTGCTCCTTGTACTGAGCGAAGCCGTAGTATAGCAAATGACCATTTTTAAGGCAAACGTAATTAATAAATTAGAGTCTTTTTGATGGTGCTAGCTAAAAGCATATTCTCTATAAAAGCCTTTAGAACCTTTATACACCAGTAAACCTTTGCCCTTGTAAGCCTGGTCATATAAGCCCGGAACCATATCAAAATTTGGTGTAAAATCACCTTCTTTAATACGCAGTTCTCGCTGTGTTTCCATCACTTCATAATCTTCCACTGTAATTTTAATACGGTTTTCAATTAAGGCTTTTAATCCTGCTTTTGCAGCTACTGCTTTAGATGTTGCTGTATATTTCCAGCAATAAAATTCGGCACAAGATCCGGAACCGTAAGAGAATACGCCTAATCGATCTTCAGGCATTAAATCATCTACCGTATCAATCGTTGCTAATAATGCAATAAAAATACTACCACCATAGGTGCCACCAATATCTTTTGAGTAACTGATAGATGGTAATACTTTCTTTTTGAAACTTGCTAAAATGCCCGCTGCATCAGCATCAGAACCCATACCCATTAATAGTTTATGTGCTCTAAAACTAATACCACTAAATGGCACGTGATAGATGTTATATTTAAAATAAGTTTCAAAATCTACAGCACCTACGTTCAATTCAAAATCTTCGTAAGTGGCTGCTAATGCTTCCATGTAAGAAAACAAACTATGCTCACTATTACCTGTTTCTAGCCAAGGCAAAGGACGAATAACATCTGCTACTTCGTGTGCATATACACCAAATTTTTCTACTTCTAATTCTAAAAAATCAGGTTTATCAGAAAGCAGTAATGCTACAGAACCCCCGCCACATACGTATTCCCAGGGACGGTGTAAAGAGTTTAAACTTTCGTCGGTAGTAATCACTAAGGCTTTTTGACCTTTACGAGCCATACCTGATGATAGCCAACCCACAGCCATTTTAAGTGCAGCGGTACCAGAATAACACGCAATTTTTATTTCAAAATGACGGCAAGTATTAGGTAAGCCTAAGTGTTCTAAAACCCAAGAACTAAGCGCTTTTTCGCCATCTAAGCCTGTTTCGGAAGCAACAATTAAAAGCCCGATAGAATCGATGTCTTCTTTTGTCAGCATTGGTTTTGCCGCATTTACAGCCATCGTCACCGAATCTTCCCAAGGCGGATTAACGCCACGTTTTTCAACCATTAATTCCTTGCGCATGTGTTCTACACTATAGCCACGAGCATTTGCTAACACTTCTAAATCTAACTGTAAGGCTGTAGGATACACACTTATTTTTTCTATTCCGTATTTTTTCATCGTGTAATTCTATATTATCTATTAAAAATAAAGTTTTTTAATAGCACTTTTGTTTAAGATTAATCTGCCCAATCTAAACCACCATTTACTTCAATGGTTTGTCCATTTACATAACTAGCAGCGTCTGAACCAACAAATAAAATAACCTCAGCTAATTCATTTACATGCCCTAAGCGTTTTGCCGGACAGTGCTGTATCCAAAAGCCTCTCAAAGTATCGCTTAAATGTTCTTTCACCATGTCTGTATCAAACATGCCAGGAGCTATCACGTTACAAGTAATGCCTTTTTGTCCATACTCTTTAGCAATGGTGCGCGATAAGCCTATTAATCCTGCTTTACTGGCGGCATAATTTGCTTGCCCAGATAAACCATCTTTTGCAATAGAAGATAAATTAATAAAGCGACCTTTGCGATTAGCTAAAAACGTTGGTAAAAATGCACGTATCACATAAAAAGCACCGCTTAAATTTGTGCCTATAACGTCATCCCACTCATCATCCGTCATACTAAACGCTAAGTTGTTTCTGTTTATTCCGGCATTATTAATTACTGTATCAATTGTATCGAAATCATCTAATACCGCGTCAACTACATCAACTACTTGATCGTTATAACGAACGTTTAATAAATACCCTTTACATAATTGATTAGGAGCAATGCGTTTTGCTTCATCTATAATTTTTTGTACATCGGTATTAGGATTGTTATAAGTAAAAGCCACATCATGTCCGCGTTCCAGCGCCATCATCATGGTTCCGTATCCTATACCTCTTGATCCGCCAGTGATAAATATTTTCATCTGTTTATATTGTTGTTTTTTAGTTGTCAAATGGAATACGCCATGTATCTTCATTCGGTTTGTGCAATTCGGCACATGGCTATTTCATAATATTTTTTATTTTTTTATTTGATAAAAAAATAGCCTTCAATAAAAAAGGCTATTTTACTGTATGTTCGAGCGTTTTATTAATTATTTAGGTAATACGTTTCCTACGCCTGTGTATTTTTTTAGTAAGCTGATGCAATTTAATCCACCAAAGCCAAACGAATTTTTTAATACAATATCAATGTTGTGTTTTTTTCGTTCGTTACGGCAAACATCTATATCTACTTCTGGATCTAAATTATCAATGTTGATAGAAGGATGTAATTCATTACGGTTCATTTGAAGCACTGCGGCTACGGTTTCTACTGTTGCTGCCGACCAACACGTGTGTCCTAACATTGATTTTGGCGCGTTTACTTTTAATTTGTAAGCATGCTCACCAAACACATCTTTAATAGAGCGTAATTCTGTTAAATCACCTAACGGCGTAGATGTAGCGTGGGCACTTATGTAATCAACCTCTTCTGGTTTTACACCACAATTTTTTAATAAACGGGTCATTAAACGCGCTTGCCCAATACGAGAGGGTTGTGGCAAATGGCAACCATCCGATGAAGATTCTACTCCTAATATTTCGCAATAAATTTTTGCACCGCGTGCAATGGCGTGTTCGTATTCTTCTAAAATTAAAACGGCTCCACCATGTGATGGCACAAAGCCTTCACGACGTGTATCATAAGACCGGCTTGCTTTTTCAGGAGCATCATTAAATGATTTATAAGATATAGCCCCTAAAATAGCCATACCTTGCATATCCAATGGCGAATAATCTAATACAGGAGCTACAACTGCAGCCACATTCACATCATGTAATTGAATTTCATCAACTGCACAGCGCATAGCCACATTACCACTTGCACAGGCTGCACCTACTGTATAAGCAGGGCCATGTAATTGCAAAATATCGGTTACAGAACCAACGTGATGAGTATCTAAACCATACAAAGCAAATAAACCATCTACATAATCGGGGTCGTCATTAAAAGCCTCGTGATTTTCGAACGTATATTTTTGATTTAAATTATGCCCCGCTATAATGGTAGCAATATTGTTTCCATCTTTAATTTGATCAAGGTATCCCGCATCTTTAAAGGCTTCTACGGCAATTTGTAAAGAAACAGCAACGGCCCATGGAGATTTTTTTCCTAATTTTTCCAAACGTTTAAACACATCTTCTGGGATGTTGCCTTTATAACTATCTATTTTTCCATTGATATCATATTCTCCTAAATCCCCACCAACTTTCGAATAAATTTTACTCGAGTCTAGTGTTTTCCAGTTTGTAATGGCTGATTTTCCTGCTAATAAATTTTCAATAAACCCATCTAAATTATCTCCAAGTGGGGTATTGATAGACATTCCAGTTATTACTACTCGTTTTTTTAACATAAACTTATTTTTTAATTTTTAAACTTACTGTTTTTTTATGATTGACCGACAGATTTTATACAAAAAAATACCTTACGGGTAATATACCTCTAAGATACTGTGCGAATATATCTCGTTATTAATTAATACTTGCGCCGACATTAATCCCATAAAATCATCGTCTTCTATTGATTTTACTCTAATCTTAAGCGTATCTCCAGGCACAACTCCTTTATTAAATCCAGTATTGTGCACACGGGTAAATAAACCTTTAACTGGCTCGCTATTATCTTTGATTTCAGTTGTATTATTCTTGTTAAAATACGCTAAACACAATCCCGCTTGCCCCATTGCTTCAATTTGCATCACACCTGGATAAACTGGATGACCTGGGAAATGACCAGCAAATATTGGGTCTGCAGGGTAAATATAACTTGTTACTTCAATGACAGCTTCTTTTAAATTAACCCCGCTAATAGAAGTTACTAATGCAAATGGAGGACGATGAGGAATAATTTTATAAATATCTTCAATTCCGTAATTTACTTTTACTAATCCTTCTATTGGAATTTCTAGTATATCTCTTTTTAAGCTGTGAATTAAGGCTTCTTTTTCGTCTAAGGTCATTTATTACTTGATTGAATTTTCGTTTAAAAATAAATTAAATTTATGAAACGACATTGCTTTTTATTTTCTTTAAAACGTTTGTTAATACTTCCCCAGGGCCAACTTCTGTAAAGTTACATTCACCTTTAGATAGCACATATTCCATGCTTTGAAGCCATTTTACAGGGCTATCAATTTGATTAACCATATTCTTTAAAATACCTGCTGTATCTGATGGATAAAGGGTTGCTGTATAATTAGAAATAACTGGAACTTGACATTTTTCCAATGTCATTGTTTCAATATATTTTTTAAAACTTTCTTTCACAGGAGTCATGTAACGCGAATGAAATGCGCCACTTACCTTTAATGGAATATAACCTAAGCCTTCGTCCTCAATAAAATCGGCGGCATTTTCTAATAATTCTAATGGGCCCGAAATAACTATTTGTGAATGTGTATTAATATTTGCAATATCTAATTCGGGAAAATTACCATCTAAAATAGCTTTTAAGGATTCGTAATCGCTTCCCAAAACAGCAGCCATACCTGTGCCATTGATTGATAGCATTAACTCTCCTCGTTTTTGAACAATGCGAAGTCCTGTTTCAAAATCAAAAACACCTGCTGCATTTAAAGCATTAAATTCTCCTAAACTATGTCCTAAAAAATAATTCGGAGTTTTGTTTGTTTTTAAATATTTTTGATAGGTTAGGTAATTAACCAAATACAGCGCAGGTTGCGTGTAATTGGTTTGATTTAAAAGATTGTCTGTATTATTAAGGCACAACTCATCAATAGTGTAACCTAATACACTATTAGCAATAGCAACCGTTTCAGGAAATTCTTGAAACAAGTCAGCACCCATTCCTTGAAATTGAGAACCTTGTCCTGGAAATAATATTACGTTTATAGACATATCAAAAAAGTAAGTACAAAAATATACTTTTAAATTTAATATTTAAGCGATTAACTATAAGAAATTAGTAGGTTTTTATATAAAACTTAATAAAGAGCGTTAAAAACTTGTTTTTTAACAAGTTGTAGGGTTTTTTAGGAGAGAAATTAAGCTATGTTTTGGAAATTGTTAGTTGTAAGATTCAAAAATAAGGCATATTACAAAAGCGTCACATGGCCAACAAACTCTTTCTCTCTTAATTTATAGTCTTTAACAGTGATTTTATAAATATAAACACCTTCTTTACCAATTGGTCCGCCTTTAATACTGCCATCCCAACCCTTAGTAACATCATTGGTTTTAAATACCTGAGAGCCCCATCTATCAAAAATAATCATTTCAAAACTATCAGATAAAAAGCCCATTCCTGCCACATTAAATACATCATTTTTCCCTTCATTTTTGATAGGCGAAAAAGCATTCGGAATATAAAGGGCAAACTCGTCTTCTAAAATTAATAATTTAGTGACTGCTTCCTTGCATCCGAAGCTATTAGTAACTTGTAAGGTTACAGTATAGGTATATACATTATCATATACATGTGTTGGATTTTGCACATTGGAACTATCAAATTCATCAGTTAAAAAAACATCACCAAAATCCCAATGCCAATTGGTTATTGGTAAGCCAATGGTTGAATTATCTGTAAACCTAATTTCATTTATCAAAATAGTAGGTTTAATTGGGTTCCAATCAAAATCAGCATTTGGTTTCGGGTCCACAATAATAAAAGCATTGTTTTTAACAGAATCAACGCAGCCGTTAATGTCAGTAACAGTAAGCGTAGCACCATACGTGCCATGAGCAGGAAATGTAAACACGGGTGTATTACATGAGTTATAACCTAAATTATTTGAAAACCGCCACACGCAATTTGCCGAAGTTGGAATGCTGGTACTGATTAAATCATTGGTGAATGATTCGCAACCTCTTGGGTTGGATGTAGTGAAGGATATAACAGGAGTTGGGTTAACAGTAACGGTAACTGCAACTGTTGGTGTTAGTGTAATAGGGCAATTAGGATCGAATAACGTAACTGTATATTCAGTTGTGGTAATGCCGGTAACGGTTGTATTTGCAGTGTTTGGTGAACTTAAACCGGATGACGGATTCCATTGGTTATTTACACTACCACTTCCCCCATTTCCTGAGGCACCAAGCATACCTGTTTTACCTGCACATAACGATATGCTCGTTGGAGTGGTTACAAAATTTAAAGGTGGGTATACGGTTACATTAACGGTTCCAGTATTAACACAGCCATTGGTTGTAACAGATAGTGAATACACGCCGATATTTCCTAAACTAGCATTTGAAACGATAGGATTTTGAACGGCTGAAGTGAATCCTAAAGGGCCAGTCCAGGCGTATGTATTTCCTCCATTTGGTGCCGTTAACGTTATAGCGCCGTTATTACAAACTGTCGGCATAGGGTTTAACGCAACTGTAGTAGCTGGGATAATACTAACCGTAACTGTGTTTTTAGTAGTGCAGGTTGTAGTATTTACAATAAAGCTAGCGGTAACGGTATAAGCCCCAGTTTGCGAAGGTAACACATTAGTTAATGTTGGATTTTGCACAGCCGATGTATAGCCCAAAGGACCTACCCAGTTATATGAGCTTGCTCCTGCGGCATTAGCTAATAAATTGATATTACCGCCCTGACAAACACTAAACGTAGGAGTTACAATAACGGGCGCAGTGGAAACAACCCCAACAGTATTAGTAGCCTGAACAGTGCAACCCTGAGTGGTTGTGCCTATTACGCTATACGTACCCGCCATATTTAATAAGGCATTTGGTATGGTGGTAGTGGCAATAGTTGTGGTTTGGCTGTAAGCAGGAGGCCCAGCCCAAACATAATTTGTAAAACCCGCACTCGCCGATAAATTGATAGCAGAATTTGGACAAACATAACTGTTGCTGGATAAAGCAATAACCGGTACAGAAAATACGGTTACAGTACTTGTGCTTACCTGTGTTGCAAAAGTACTAGTTACTGTATTAGTACCAGCAATAGTTACTGTGTAGATTGTTGTTGTTGAAGGAGAAACAGTAACTGCTTGAGTATTTAAGCCTCCAGGATTCCAAGTATAAGAAGGAGATCCTAGGTTACTTGAAGCCGTTAATGTAGCCGTTTTACCAGGGCAAATAGATTGGCTGGTAGACGCTCCAAATGGCACACAAGATGTGCCTGCTGTTCCCGAAAAACTTAAACTAACTGCAGAATTATTTACATTACTATAATTAGTAATACACATAATAAATGACTGGCCAGCTGTAACCGTCATGGCTGGCTGAAAATTACCAGCACTCCCACCTGGCGGTACTGGCCCAATTCCTGTTCCTCCTGTTGAACTTGCGTTCCAGTTACAAGTTACAGGAGGTAATGTATTACCTTGTATTCCTGCGCAAGCTGTGGCGTTATATGGCCACATGGCCCAATCACTAAATCCAGTTTGACTGATCACAAAAGCCAACGTTCCGCTTGCACTGATATTTACCTGTACCCATGTAGCTCCGCCGCTTGATTCTCCGGAAAATAAGCAACCTGAGTTAACTCCATTGGGATTTGTAGAAGGATTACTAATACTGTTACCTGACGGCAAATCCTGTACATTACCCCAAGTACTCCCCGACGTTACTGATGTAAATGGAAAGGTAGGATTACCGTTACATGCAGAAATAGTAGATGTAGCACAATCTCCACTTTGAGATTTTACCGTGTTTGTTAAAATTACCATAAAAGCTATGATATAAAATAATGCTTTCATTTATCTTGTGATTAAGGTGTTAAATGATTTAAAAATACCTTCCGTTTGTAAATTTGTATAAATCAAATTTCCATTGGAATCGAAAACTACATTCGTAATGTTTTTATTAAGTTTCAGTTGAGATAATTTACTATTCAAATTATATGATTTAAAATCACATAAGGTAAATGGAAAATGTAATGCATCTTTTTTTTCAGCAATTTTAAAATTCATTTCATCGGTATCGCTAGATATAGATATAAACACAACACCTTTGAGCCCCCCTGATAATTTGGCTTCTTTATAAACAGTATATGTTCTGTGTAATTCCGTATTCATCTCTCTACTCGTTTTATCTGTTGAATTCCAAACGGAAATAGCTAAAAGTTTATTGCTAAAATCAATCTCTGGGTATGTTTCAGAAATTACTTTTCTAATAGCGGTGTAATCAATCATTTGAGAATGCATCACAAACGATAAAAATAAAAGTGGTAATAAAACTAATTTCTTCATTAATAACTTATTTATTATGCGCAAGTTACAAACTTAAAGTAGTTAAGTTGGTATTTTTCAATCATTAGTATACCTAAACTACTCATTAATATCGCATTCCTAAAAAATTTGCCTAATAAAGTAGCAACAACTTATGATTTGAATAACGTTTAATAAACCAGTTTCACTTCTTTCACATCATAATAATATAATTTACCATCAGTGTGTTGTAGTATAAGTTTGCCGTCAGGATCTATTCCAATAATGGTGGCACTAAACTCATTATTGTTTATATTTGAAAACAAACAAAGTCGGTTCATTCCAAATAACCGGTTGAGGTAGTGTTCATCTATTTCTGAAAACTTTAAAGCCTTTAATTTCAGGTACCATTTCTCTAACTGTTGGCATAATTTCTCTAAAATATCGTTTTTATTATATACTTGGTTAGTTAGTAATTTGAGTGAAGACGCATTATAATGAAGATCTTTAAACTCCATTTGATTTACGTTAATGCCAATCCCTATGACGCTATGCTGTAAAACGTCGCGATTAAAATTATTTTCAATCAGTATGCCTGCTATTTTTTTTTGATTAACTAAAATGTCATTCGGCCATTTAATTTTAATGTCAAATTGGCTATTAGGTAATAACTCCGTCAATACGTCATAAATAGCCAAAGCACTTATTTTACTTAAATAAAATGTGTTTTTGATACTCAAAAAATGAGGTTTTAAAATGCATGAAACAGTGATGTTTGAGCCTATTTCACTATTCCATATGGCGCCTCGTTGTCCTTTTCCTTGCGTTTGGTTATCGGTAAAAATGACGGCGCCCTCTGCTACATTAACGTTTCTTAACAAGTTCGTGGCATAAGTATTGGTGCTGTCTACCTCGTGTAAAAAAATCAATTGTTGTCCAATAAATAGTGTTTGCATTCGCACAAAAAGGTTAAATTTGTTGATTAAGCAAATAAACAAATAAAAAATAAAGAGAGCAGTATCTGCAATAAAAAATAATATGGCAAAATTACCAGCAAAAAAAGTGACTTCGATTAGCTCAGCCACCAAAACAAAAAAAGTAACTCCTGTAAAAAAAACGGCAACAAAAAAAGCAACGCCTAAAAAAGGTGTAGTCAAAAAGATAGTCAAAATTCCTTTAACAGAAAAGCAAGAAGAGCAAAAAGAAGCTAATCGTATTGCCAATACTGAAAATAAAAAAGCAAAACCTAAAATAGTAAAACGTCCCAAAAAAGAATCTACCAAAGAACAAACGATGAGTTTGTTGGATGCGATTGTTGATGGGATGAAAGAAAAAAAGGCTAAAAACATTACCATTATCAACTTATCTGAACTTGAACACCGGGTAGCTGATTATTTTGTGATTTGTGATGCAGATAGCACTACGCACGTTCATGCTATTGCCGATTCTTTAGAGGAGGGAGTGATGAAAAATACAAAAGAACGTCCGTATCACAGCGAAGGCTATCAAAACGCAGAATGGATTTTAGTAGATTACGTAAATATTGTGGCTCACGTATTTATGCGTGAAAAGCGTGAGTTTTATAACATCGAAGGTCTTTGGGCTGACGGAGAAACGACACATATCCCAGATTAATTTTTACGAAATAATTCAACAAAACACTAAGTTATTTGCTTCAATACAAAAGAACAACAACAAATTTAGCAATTAGCTGTTTAACTAGTTACAATTATAACAATGAGCGACGAACAAAAAAATACAAATCCCTCACCAGAGGATGATAGAAAAAAACAGTTTGAAAAAATGAAAGAACGTTTTGGGAAAAAATCCACGAATTCTTTTGGCGGTTCTTCCGCAGGTGGAGGTGGTAATAGTTTTTACTGGATTTACGGTTTAGTAATTATTGGACTCTTAGGTTTTGTGTTTATGGGGCAAGATTTTGAAAGTCGAGTTTTCCCTACCGATCAAAACGATTTTGAGCAAAATATGCTGGCAAAAGGAGATGTTCGCAAGATTGTAATTGTGGTTGCTTCTGAAAAATATGCTGAAATTACAGTAGATAAAGACAGTTTGAAATTGCCTCGTTACTTTACGTTAGATAAAACTGGGAAAAGCGTTCCTTTATTCCCTGATCCTAAAACCGCTAATGGTCCACACTTTAGAGTGTCTGTTCCTGATGTAAAAGATTTTTTAGAACAGGTGCGATTGGTTCAAACCACAGCAAATGTTCCTTCGCATCTAAGAGTATCGCCTTCAAGTGAAGAAAGAAGTGATTGGAAGCAATATGCAGGATGGTTATTCCCAATCATCATTATTATTGTTTTTTGGGTTATTATGATGCGTCGAATGGGAGGCGGTTCCGGTGGTGCAGGGCAAATATTTAATATTGGAAAATCGAAAGCCGTGTTGTTCGATAAAGATTCTAATGTAAACATCACGTTTAATGATGTAGCTGGTTTGGATGGTGCAAAAGTTGAGGTTATGGAAATTGTAGATTTCTTAAAGAACCCTAAAAAATATACAGACTTAGGCGCTAAAATTCCTAAAGGAGCTTTATTAGTAGGTCCTCCAGGAACTGGCAAAACCTTATTGGCAAAAGCAGTAGCCGGTGAAGCTAAAGTTCCTTTCTTTTCGTTATCAGGTTCTGATTTTGTGGAAATGTTTGTGGGAGTAGGAGCATCGCGTGTACGTGATTTATTCCGTCAAGCGAAAGAAAAGGCACCTTGTATTATTTTTATTGATGAAATTGATGCAATAGGTAGAGCTCGTGGTAAAAATGCAGCCGCTGGTGGCAATGATGAGCGTGAAAACACATTAAACCAACTCTTAACAGAAATGGATGGTTTTGGAACGAACAGTGGTGTTATTATTTTAGCAGCAACTAACCGTGCCGATATTTTAGATAGAGCCTTAATGCGTGCAGGTCGTTTTGATAGACAGATATACGTGGATATGCCAGATGTGATAGAGCGTGCAGAAATATTTAAAGTACATTTAAAAAAGATTAAAATTGACGATTCTGTAGATATTGAATTTTTAGCAAAACAAACTCCTGGTTTTAGTGGCGCTGATATTGCTAATATTTGTAATGAGGCAGCTTTAATTGCAGCTCGTGCCAATAAAAAAGTTGTAACCAAACAGGATTTTTTAGATGCCGTTGATAGAATTATTGCTGGTTTAGAAAAGAAAAATAAAATTATTACACCAACAGAAAAACGAGTGATTGCTTTTCACGAAGCAGGGCATGCCACTGTAAGTTGGATGTGCGAGCACGCGTCTCCGTTAATTAAGGTAACAATTGTGCCTCGAGGCCGTTCGTTAGGTGCCGCCTGGTATTTGCCCGAAGAGCGTCAAATTACTACTACGGAACAAATTGTAGATGAAATGTGCGCAACACTAGGAGGAAGAGCGGCTGAAGAAGTTATTTTTGGTAAAATATCAACGGGAGCATTAAGTGATTTGGAAAAAATTACTCGCCAAGCTTATGCTTGTATTGTGTATTACGGACTAAACGATAAAATAGGAAATGTAAGTTACTATGATAGTTCTGGACAAAGTGAATACAATTTTAATAAGCCGTATAGTGAAAGTACTGCCAAAATAATTGACGAAGAGGTTAAAAAAATGATTGATATTGCGTATGCCCGTACAAAAGCAATATTAATGGCTAATAAAGATAAGCTAACATTATTAGCTGAAAAATTATTAGAAAAAGAAGTTATTTTTAAAGAAGATTTAGAAGCTATTTTTGGAAAACGACCTTTTGCGAAAGATATGGCTGAAGAAGAATTGAAAGAAAAGCAAATTCACGATGCAATAGTAGCTAAAACTGTTGACAACCCATCGCTTGACACTATACCAAAAAACGATAATCCTGTAGTTAATTAACTACGGGTTATCATTTTTCTTAAAATATTCTCACATCAAGATAAATACTTATATTTATAAGTAATATATGAATGATATGAGAATATTTTTATTTTTTATACTCACTGGTTTTTCTTGTTATACAAATATCTTTGCACAAGATGTTTTATATACTATTACAGGAAACAAAATAAAAGCAAAGGTTATTGAAATCAATGCCAATGAAATTAAGTACAAAGATTTCAATAATATTGATGGTCCAACGTATTTAATTTATAATACAGATGTTGTACTTATTCAATTTGCCAATGGATCATCGCAAATTATTAATGCCAATGCTCCTGCGTTAAAGCCAGCAAAAACAGAGACTGTGACTGCTAAAAAGGCACAACCAAAACAGAATCCAAATTTGTATTATATGAATCCAAATTTACTATCGATTAATGCATTAGCATTGGCCAATGGTGATGTGACGTTAATGTATGATAGAGATTTTTTTAATAGTAGATTATCTCTTTCTGTATTAGGTGGGTATAATTTCAATACGAGGATGAGCATTTTAAATGCACTTATTAACGACTCTAGAGAGCATGCCAAAAAAAACTACGACTTTGGTTTGGGGATAAATTTTATGCCTAATAACACCAAGCGAGGACAATATTTTGTGGGCCTATTAGGCAAGTACATGTCTTACACATATGATAATCCAATTAATACCACTAATAATCAATTACTATTTACTAAAGCTACAGGTTATCAAATGGCGATAATGGTTACTAATGGTTGGTTTGTGAGAGTTTCTCCGAATTTTAATTTTAAAATTTTCGGGTCCATTGGTATACCTATTAATTCGCCTGAGCTTAAAACAAGCAATAACACTATTTTTCTTCCTAAAGTATATTTGGGATATTGCTTTGGTTATAGATTTTAAAAATAAATAAATGAAACAATTAGTTTGTATATTTTTTGTGCTATTCTGTATTAAGGCTAATACAGCGCTTTCTCAAGATAAATTATTTTTACGCAATGGTACTTCATTGCATTGTAAAATTGTTTCTATTAACGAACACACAATTAGTTATAGAGACACGATTGAAAACTCTCCAACCACAAGCATTGCTAAAACACAAATCATATTAGCTGAAATTAAAGGTGAGGTCTATATATTTGGTTCAGAGAAACAAGTAAATGAACTGTCGGTAAGTACTAACGAAACATGGCAACAACGCCAAGATCGTAAAATGAAAGATTGGAAAAAACAAGAAGACACCTTGTCTAATAATATTCTTGGATTTTATTTGCCAGTTATTTTATTCGGTAGATTAGGCATTTCTTATGAACGATTATTTTCAAATAAATCAATAGGAATAAAAATTCCCTTTATATTAAGTTATAATCCTTTCGCCTATCTTCCTACCTCTAACTCATCTAATTCTGGCACAACAAATACGACAAACCAACCCAATAAAGGTGTAGGATTTATAACAGGTATTGATGTTAATTTTTATCATGATATAAAGCCTCAAATGAAATATTATTTCGGACCAAGAATTCGTTATGGAACAGATATGCTATTGGGAGGAGTAGAAGGACTAACGGCTCAAATACAGAATGGAATTTTTAGAAGTAGTGGGAAACGATTCACAAACACCTTTGGCGTGGGCTTTGGCTTTTTTAAACTTTCCAGAAAATACTCGAATCTTGCTGGTTATACAGAAAAACAAGTATATCCAAGTTTTTCCTTAACTTGGAGATTAGGATTTAGGTTATAGATTTTTCTTTTTTCGTCAATAAAAAAAACATAAAAAGAGTGGCGGTTTAAACTTTAATTAGAGTTCCCTCAGAAACTAAAAAATCGATTAATATCAATACTTTTAAGGTGTTTTCTATAAATCATCTGCAAGGTAAATAGTTATAAAACGTTAGTAAATACGTTATATTACTCTGCATTAAAATTACTGCATACGTTGGTAAAGGTGCGGTAGGCTTTGCTAAATCGGTGCG
>JAYVDU010000597.1:0-2539 GCA_043749245.1 Bacteroidota bacterium
TGGCATCCTTTAAAAAAGATGTAGATGCTTTGATGGATAAAAAGGTAGAGAAGGATGAAGCCATTTTTCAAATATTAAAAAAATACATCATCGAAAGTAAAAAAATTCGCTTCGAAGGAAATGGCTACGGAGATGCATGGAAAGCGGAAGCGAAGAAACGTGGTTTAAATAATATCCCAACGACGCCAGGCGCTTTAGAAGCCATGATTTCTAAAAAATCATTAACGATGTTTGAGTCTCAGGGAATTTTAAATCATAGAGAACAAGAAGCGCGTTATGAAATAAGTTTAGAAACATACACTAAAAAAATTCAAATCGAATCGCGCATCATTGCTGATATGGTGGATAATCAGATCATTCCGGCTGCTTTAACGTATCAAAAAACATTAACGGATAATGTGGTTGGATTAAAAACTATTTTAAGCGGTGCTGATTTCAAAAAATCAAGTGATACACAAATTTCGTTGATCAAAGAAATTAGCGAACGTGTAACAACGATTAAAAAAGCAGCGGATGATATGACCGAAGAACGTCGTAAAGCAAATTTATTAGACAATTCTAAAAAACAAGCGCATGCTTATTGTGAAAAAGTAAAGCCGTTTTTTGAAACCATTCGTTATAACGTTGATAAACTTGAAAACATAGTAGATGATGCCACGTGGCCATTACCTAAGTATAGAGAGATGTTATACTTAAGATAGAATCACTTCTGTTAAATGACCATAGTCATTCTAAACTTAAAATCCCCAACAGAAACGTTGGGGATTTTTGTTTATGGTAAAACAATTTTGTAAATTTGATTTTATTAAATTACAACAACATGCTAAGTTTACACCCACAATTTATTAAAGATAGCGCAGGAAAAAACCTAGTGGTTCTTTCCCAAAAAGAATACACTAAATTACTAGAAGAATTAGACGATTTGGAAGATGTGAAATTATACGATGAGGCTATGAAAAATGATACTGGCGAGCGCGTATTATTTTCTGATTATTTAAAAAACAGAAAAATGAAACATGCCTAATTATACCATTATTTTATCTAGCAAAGCACAAAAGCAACTAGACAAACTAACCGATAATATTGCTGAGCCAATTTTTAATTCTATTAAAGATTTAACTTCAAATCCTCGCCCACAAGGCTATAAAAAACTAAAAGGAAGGGATGGTTACAGAATAAGAATAGGTAACTATCGAATTATTTATAACATCATAGATAAGCAATTGATTATAGATGTAATAACAATAGGGCATCGCAAAGAAGTATATGATTAATTAAACAAAAAAATCCCCAACATGAAAGTTGGGGATTTTTTATCTGACAAAAAGCCCTTACTTTTACAACACCAAATGAAACAGATACTTTATACTATTTTTTTACTGATATTTTTTTTAAGCGCAACGGCTCAGAAAGATTCTGTTAAACACAAAAAAATAATTTCAGAATTTGATTTAAAAAATTACAAATCAGATTCTAAAGACCGTTTGATTTTTGAAGCCATTTATACATCTTGGCTTGGGACACCCAAAAACATTAGCACCGACTGGAAATGCATCGGTTTTAATTTCGCTTTGATGTTTGATAAGCCTATTAGAAATTCCAACTTTAGCTTTGGTTATGGCGCTGGAATCTATTGTCATAATTATAGTTCTAACAGTACTTTTATTTATAATACAGACAGCATCACAAATCTTACCTCAACCCAACTTGGACTAAAAACAGGCAATTATTCTTCCAATAAATATAATGAGCGTAGTGTGGAAATACCACTAGAATTAAGGTTTAGAACTAAATCGAAAAATAATTTTAAAATAATGTTGGGCGCAAAAGTTGGTTATGTATTTTCTGATTACAAAAAAACAGATGATGCTAATGGCAAAGTACGCATGTACGATATTAAAAACGTGAATCGTTTTCGTTATGGTATCAATTTTAGAATTGGTGTTGAACAAGTTTGCTTAACGGCTTCTTATTATATAAGCGAAGTGTTTAACAGTAAAGGGCCACAAGGCATACATCCTTTTTCTATTGGGATAGCGATTATTCCTTATTAAGATTTTAGTAAATATTTAATACGCTATTTTTTTCTATCTTTTTCCTTAGATGAAAAAGAAACAAAAAATCAAGTCAAAAATATGCTCCACGCTCCTCACGGAATTCTACAATTTTTACGTTCCGCTATTGCTACACTAAAATCTTGAATTCTCGTTTCACCGCTTCTCTGCTCGCATTTTTGACAAACCTACGCTCTTGTTTTATTAAACATTTTCTTAAAAGACAATCTGTTTAATTTATAGAAACACCTAAAAAAATCCTAATTGTAATTATTTTCTCACTAATTTTTGATGCAACTCTTATTAGAAGATTATACGATAGCTACTGGGATTTTTAGTAAAAATAAAACAATCAATATGCCGCCCACAATAATGCGGTACCAACCGAAGCCTTTAAATCCATGCTTGTTTAAAAATCCTATGAACGATTTAATCGCTAATAATGCCACAACAAAAGCAACGATGTTTCCAAAGACCAGCAGATT
>JAYVDU010000598.1:0-8540 GCA_043749245.1 Bacteroidota bacterium
TCATACAGGGCTTTCATATCAGCTTGCAAACGAGGCGCTTCTAATTTTTGATAAGCCTCTATGTCTTCCATGTTATTAAACATGTATTGAGTAGAAAATGTAGCGCCTTCATCATCTACAAATAAAACCCTGCACATTTTGTGATCTGTAAAATAACCTGTTTCCATTACCATAGGTATGTGAACGGTTTTCATCCAGTTGTGCCATTCATCGGCTATGGCTTTGTCTATGCTTACGGTGACGTTATATATATACATAATAATTTTGTTTTTTCAAATTAATTCATTGACGCATTCTCTAATTAACAATATCTCCTCGCAATTCTCTATAACGTTTTCTAGCTTCAACAACGTATATACTTCCGGGATATTTCGTTAGCAGTTCTTCATACAAGAGTTTTGCTTTATCTTTATCGTTTAAATAACGTTCATATAATTCAGCTTCTTTAAATAAAGCATCATCGCCATATAGTTCGTTAGGAAAAAACTCGACAATGTTTTGATACATTTTTGCCGCATCTACATAACGATTAGTTCGTTTATAGATTTCCGCTTTTTTAAAATAAATATCATCACCTAACGTATGTTCGCTAAAAAGGCTGTTAATACTGTCCAATCGAGCAATTGCTCGGTCATATTGATGTTGTAATATTAATAACTCGGCTGATGCAAACATACTCAATGGCACTTCGTTCGAATCAATACCTAAAGCATCTGTAATAATGAGAGATAAATCCAATGCATCGTTTGCAATGACTTTACTAGTCGCTCCTTTAAGTACATCACATTGTGCCTTGGCCCATTTAAAATCAGAAGCATAGTAACTTAATTTAGCATTTCTGAATTTAGCGTCTTGGCCTACAGGCTCGTATTTAAAGTCTTTTTCAACTTGTGAGTATAAAAGTGAAGCATCCCAAATATTACCAATCAATAAATTGATATCACCTAAATCTAATTTTATTTCTGCTAAAGCATTTTTATCAAAGGTGTATTTTGTAGTAACATCTTCGAGCATTTGTATGGCATCGGTAGGTTTATTCAAATAATACGATTTTAGCAAAGCTGATTTTTTTATTAATGGAAGTGTTAAATTGCTTATTCCGTAGCTGTTTAAAGCTGTTTCAATATTTGTGTTTAAAGCGGTTATATCAACTATATTTGGATTAACACTTGAGGTTAGTTGTAAATAATTGGCATTTAATCTTTCAATGGTTGCAACATCATGGTAAGGATTATCTTTTCCTTTTGAAATAACATACTGGTAACATTTTTCAGCAACGTCATATTTTTCATTACTCACACATAACTTAGCAAGCTCCATAAGCCTTGTTCCATCACCTTTCTGGCGCTTGTCTAGTGCTTTATTTTGAACAAACGAACCCTCAAAATCTTTTTGTTGATTTTGTATAAAAATTAAAAATTCCGAAAAAATAGTTTTATCAGGATGTTGCTGAATGCGTTTTTGTAACTCTTGTTTTAGTAAAGGATTATTGAACCCACCATTTTTATCATCATATCCTAAGGATTGTTGTAAGTTTGCTTGAGCAGTATACAATTCACTTTCTCTGAATTCTATAGCATCTAAATACTCATTAATCATAGCCTTTAAATCACCTTTCTTTTTGTATAAGTCAGCTATTTCGTAGTAAAAAGGGTAAGTGTTTTTTTGATTTTTACGTCCTTTTAAATAAACTTCAATGGCATAGTCATATAACTCTTCGTCTTCAAAAGCGTGCGCCAAAACAAATATGTAATTTTGTTCAGGTATAACTTCTTTAATAGCTTTGGTGTATTGTTCTTTTTCCTTGTCAGGATTGTGTTGCAGGCGATATATCTTTCCTAATTTCACATATAAATGAGTAGCAGTGCTATTTCGCTTAATCTGTTTTTTGATAATTTTTTCAGCCTTATTATAGTCTTTGGTTTCTATTAAACACGTATAATAGTAAGTGAAATAAGCATCTGGGAGCTTATCATACAATTTATCAAAATACACAACCGCTTTATCAAATTCTTTGCGTTCGTAATATTGCATGGCTAATTGTTCATCATTATTTTTTTGTGCTTTAATGGAGGTAAAAGCAGTCATAAAAAATAATACGACTAAAATTAGTTTTTGCATTGGCATTAATCCATTTCTTTTTGAGCCTTGATTTCGGGTTTTACCAATTCTGGTAAAGCATCCTTATTAAGCATTTTTACTGTTAATTCAGCAGTTGGTAATGTTTTAGTAAACTGTTCCATCTGTTCACGAATGGCTTCAGTATTTTCTTTTAACTCACCAATGATTTTTTCCGCTTCTTGTTTCTCTTTTCCAATAAACTCAATAGCTTCTTCATCTTCAACGCTTCCGTTTTTTAAATCGTGAGATAAGTTAGTTAACTGCATAATTGATTTTTGTGCTTCACCCAGCCAAACTGGTCGCATCGCTATATAATTTACCATACTGCGCCCCAACATATAAAACGTTTGTAAATCATTGGCAATACTCCTCGAAACAGTATCTTTTAAATTAACGTTGATATAACTAGCGTATGTAAATTGTTTTGAGTATGCATTGTAACAGGCAGTACTATCAATGGTTTTGAAGTTAGCAACAGATTGTTCAACTACAACTTTAAGACTATCTAATTCTTTGATGTATTTATCGTAAGTATGCGAATGACTACAAGAAGAAAAAAAACTAATACCAATAATGGTAAGACTTAAAAAAAATAGTTTCATTAGATGTAAGGTAAAATTGGTTTTTTCAAAAATACTATAAATTGATTAAAAAAAGGTGGGCGCATTTGCAAATTAGTGTTAATCATTAAATTAAGCTATAATTTTATATTTAACCCGAATATTTCGAAAAATGCTGTTTGAAGAAAATGACACACTTCTTTTAAGCTTTCGATTTAAACATTGTTTATTAATGATTGAACTCCTACACTTTCGTTGTAATTAGCTTTAATTATTCACATTTGCGTAAAATCAATAATAATAAACGCGATAAAAAGTCACTTAATTTTTAGTTTTAGCTTAAAACGGTTAAAAAGTTGTTTAAAATTTTTGCAGTTTTAAAAAAATATATATCTTAGCAACCTATTAGCGTTTATTGAATCTATGATGTAACCCTGTTTTACTTAGTTGAGTTTCGTTTTTGAAACTACAAATTAATCAAAGCAATCAGTTATTCAAAATTATATTTAACAAAACAATTAAAAAAAGGTATGAAAAAATTTACAAAGTTTGCATTAACCACTACAGCTATTTTAGCTTTTGCGTTCTCAGTAAACGCTCAAAAAAATTATCTAAAAGATGCTGATTTAGCATTTGATAATCATCAATACTTCAATTCCATTGAGCTTTATAAGCAGGCTTATGTAAAAGTGAAGAAAGCTGATGTGAAGTCGAAAATATTGTTTAGAACAGGCGTTGCTTATAATGAAATTAACGATTTAAAAGGAGCTGAAACGTATTATAATAAAGCGATTAAGGCAAAATACCCTGATCCAATTGTTATACTTAAATTGGCAGATTGTTTAAAAGCACAACAAAAATATCCGGAAGCTATTGTAGAATATAATAACTACAAAAAAGAAGCTCCGTCTGATGTTGCTGGTGAAAACGGAATTAAATCATGCGAATTAGCTCAACAATGGAAAGATGCTACTAATACACCTGAAATTCGTTTAAAAGTTGAAAACATGGCGTTAATCAATTCAAAAGAATCTGATTATAGCCCTGCTTATGCTGATAAAAAAGGAAATAAATTAATTTTCTCTTCTAACCGTCAAGGTGCTTTAGGTGCAATGGACATTACTACTGGTCAAAATCACTATGACTTATATGAAACTGCTTTAGATAAAAATGGTAAATGGAGCACGCCAACAGCTATGGCTGGTGCTATTGATTCAAAAATGAATGATGCCTCTGTTTCTGTTTCCAGAAAAGGAGATGTGATGTATATGACTCGCTGTCCTGAAGAAAAAAATAAACAATTAAAATGTCAAATTTATGTTTGTAAAAAACAAGGACCAGCTTGGGCAGAACCAGAATTGTTACCATTCAATATTGATTCAGTTGCATTTGCTCATCCTGCAATTTCTGCAGATGGAAAAACATTATATTTCACTTCTAAATTAGCTGGTGGATATGGCGGTAAAGATATTTGGAAATCAACTATGGATGGCAAAGTATGGGGACAACCAGTAAACTTAGGGCCAAGCATTAATACTCAAGGCGACGAAATGTATCCATATATTGCTGATGACGATAAAACATTATACTTTTCTTCTAATTATCATTTAGGAATGGGTGGTTTAGATATTTTTAAAGCAGAAAAATCAGCTGATGGTAAATTTACAAAAGCACCTGAAAACTTAAAATACCCAATGAATTCAGCAGGAGATGATTTTGGTATCATTTTCGAAGGTAAAAAAATGAGAGGTTATTTTTCTTCAAACCGCGAAGGTGGAAAAGGAAGCGATGATATTTGGTCATTTAACTTACCGCCATTAAACTTTAACTTAAGTGGTACTGTTGTAAGCGAGAAAGGTAGTGAGCCAGTTAAAAATGCAATGATGCACTTAAAAGGCTCTAATGGCGACATGTTTGAGCAAAAAACAGGAGCTGATGGCAAGTATATTTTTAAATTAAAAGAAAATACGTCTTATGAAGTTTCTGTTGCTACAGATAAAAACACAACATCTCAAACGTATACAATTGGTTTCTTAGCTAATAAAGACGTAGGTAAATTAACTTCAGTTGGAGAAAACGAATCTAAAGATTATATTAAAGATTTTGCTTTAACGCCTGTATTGCCCGGAGAAATTCGCTTCCCGGCTGTATTATATGATTTAGGTAAATCTACATTACGTCCTGAATCTAAAGATTCATTAAATTTCTTATACCAAACACTAATTGATAATCCTTCTATTGTAATTGAGTTACAAGCTCATACTGATAGTCGCGGTAATGATAAAGCTAATCAGAAATTATCAGAAGAACGCGCTAAATCTTGTGTTGATTATTTAAATTTAGAGAAAAAAATTCCATTGGCTCGTTTAATGTCAAAGGGTTGGGGAGAGAAAAAATTATTAGTAAAAGACGATGTCATTAATAAAGCAAAAACGAAAGAAGAAAAAGAAGCTCTACATGCAAAAAACCGTCGTACGGTATTCCGTATTGTAAATTGGGATTATGTTGATCCTAATGCTCCAAAATCAGACAAGCCTTTGTACAAGCCTGCTGTTAAAGGAGAAGAAAATTCTGATGCAATCGAAGATAACGAAGCCAAATAAAAAGAAATTAGATAATAAAAAGACTCTCACTATATTAGTGAGAGTCTTTTTTGTTTTAGTTATCTCGACCTAAAATAAATTTGTTTGCATGCTTTCCGTTAATGCCATTTTGTAGGTTGCCAAAGTTCTAATTCTCGCCTGCGCATGGTCTACAATAGGCTTAGCATATTGAGCTGTATTAAACTCGGGCACCCATTTTTTGATGTATTCATATTGAGCATCAAATTTTTTGATTTGTTCAGTCGGATTAAAAATCCTAAAATAGGGTGCTGCGTCGCAACCACTGCCTGCCGCCCATTGCCAACCACCATTATTTGCACTTAAATCAAAGTCGATTAGTTTTTCGGCAAAATAGGCTTCTCCCCAACGCCAATCTATTAATAAATCTTTTACTAAAAAACTGGCAACAATCATACGAACACGGTTATGCATAAAGCCGGTTGTGTTTAATTCTCTCATACCCGCATCTACAATGGGAAAACCTGTTTTGCCTTCACACCAAAATTTAAACTCGCTTTCATTATTTCGCCACACAATTTTATCATATTTTGGCTTAAATGAATTTTTAGCAACATGTGGGAAATGAGATAAGATCATCATATAAAAATCTCTCCATATTAATTCATTCAACCACGTTTCATTAAGGCCCTGTGCAGCTTTTGCTAAAGCCCGAATACTTACGGTTCCGAAACGCAAATGCACACTCAAATGACTCGTGCCATTTATGGCAGGGAAATCACGATTTTCTTTATAATTTGTAATCAGTTGTTTTTTTATTGTTGTGCTTGGAATAACCAAATCGGTTAATTCAAATCCTAAATCCTTTAATGAAGGAATGTGTGATTTTGCCTGCTTTTGCTTGAAATAATTAAAAGCATATTTTTCAGTAGGATAAGGCTTCACATAAAAATCATTTAATTTTAATTTCCACTTTCGACTATACGGTGTAAAAATAGTATATGGCTTTCCGTCGTCTTTTGTTACTTCTGATTTTTCAAAAATGCATTGGTCTTTATAACTTTTGATTGGTATCCCTTTCTTCTCCAGAAACAAACACAGATTATTGTCTCTTTCAAGCGCATAAGGCTCATAATCATGATTCAGATAAACTACTTGGATATTGTAATTAGTAGTTAGTTCTTTAAATACTTTATCAGGAGTAGAATAAAATACTTGTAATGAGGAGCCAAGTTTTTGTAACTCCGCATCTAAATTTGTAATAGCCGTATGAATAAATTCTACACGCTTATCTTGTTTATTTTGTAATTTACTTAATATGTTTTTATCAAAAATAAAAATTGGCAATACGGGAATGCCAGCTTTCAAGGCTCTATAAAGCCCCGCATTATCATTTAACCGTAAATCTCTTCTGAACCAAAAAATAACTACTTTATCCATACTCAAAAAAACAATTTATAATACGTAAAGTTTAATGTTTGCAAACATCTATTAACAAAAAACCCTCTGATTTTTCAGAGGGTTTTTGTTATAAAATCTGTTTTACTTTGATTCGTTGACCACGAAGTAATTGCGCATTTTTTTCAAGATTATTTAATTCAGACAAGTTCTCTACACTAACGCCATATTTTTTAGATAAACGATATAATGTTTCTCCTTTTTCAACCTTATGAAACTTGTATTTACCTGATTCTACTGAGTTATCGGCTAATTTTTTAGCTTCAACCGTCGTATCAACTTTATTAGTTGACGCAACATTGGTTTGTGGATCCTTAGGAGCATCTGATTTTGTTGGTGTATTAACCTGAGTAGGAATTTCTTGACGAACATAAACAATTAGTTTTTTCCCAGCCCTTACGCCTTTCTTACCAATATAATTCCAACTTTTAATATCCGCTACTGTTACACCATACTTACGAGCTATAGCGCTGATTTTTTCGCCATTCCTTACAGTATGTGTTTTTTGTATTTCCTTAATAGCAACAGAATTTTCGGATACCGTTAATTTTTGTGATTTTATAGCTGCATAAATTTCTGATTCGTTAGAGACAAAAGTTCCTATTTTAGATTTTGGTAAGGTAAGGCTAAATCCCCCTGACGGAATCTCATTTTTGCGATACTGTGGATTAAAATACATGATCTCTTCTATTGAAATATCTAAGGCTGCTGATATTTGATTAAATGTCATGGGTTCCTTAACAACAGCTGTATCTACCTCAAAATACGTTTTGCGAGGTGTAGATGCATAAATATTATGCTCTGCTGGATAATTCATCACATAATTGGCTGCTATAAAAGCTGGCACATAAGCTTGCGTCTCTGTTGGTAAGTATGGGCGGATTTCCCAATACGTTTTTTTACCGCCACTACGGCGTATAGCTTTGCTAATAGTTCCTGGTCCGGCATTGTAAGCTGCTAAAACCATTTGCCAATCGCCAAACATACCATACAAACTTTTAAGGTATTCGGCAGCAGCTTCGGTTGCTTTGTATACATCTGAACGTTCATCTATGTAGGATGTTACAGTTAATCCATACATTTTACCTGTAGGATACATAAATTGCCATAAGCCTGTGGCTCCGCATCTTGAGCGAGCTGTTGGATTTAAAGCCGATTCGATAACTGCTAAATGTTTTAATTCTAAAGGAATATTATGTTTATCAAAAATTTCCTCAAACATAGGATAATATAACTGAGATAAACCCATCATACGACTCACTAATTCTCGTTTACGAACGGCATATAACTCTATAAACCCTTTAACGTGGGGGTTATAAACCAAATCAAACGGCGAAATGGCATCCAGTTTGGCTAAACGACTTTCGTAAACAAAATCTTCGCAACGAGGAATGCTGTCCGGAGCAAATTTATATTTATTCGTTTTAGGATAAACTGGCTTTAATAAGGCTTTTTCAAGCACTTTTTGATTTGCTAAACTATCGAGCATCGCCGCCACCGGGTTATCAGAAATAGTAAGTATGTTTTGCGCAAAAACGCTACCTGTTGTCAAAACCGACGCCAATAGAGTCGTTCTGAAGATTTGGTTAAGTTTAGTTAGCATCGTAGTAGTTTTAATAGTATAACGTAATATAATTCAAAACGTTACACTATTCTTTAATTAATAATAACAAGTATAAAAAAAATATCTGAAAAACAAAAGTTAAAGAAGTTTAATTTTTAACTTTGCGTTGTGAAAAACAAAGAAGACGAAGAACCTAAAGAATATTTCGAACGAAATATGCTGTTTGTAATTACCTTAACCATCATCGCTTTAGGCATTGATTTTTTAGCCATTTAC
>JAYVDU010000599.1:0-2533 GCA_043749245.1 Bacteroidota bacterium
AAGCTAAAAACGTACCTCCCGATACGCTTTTCTTTTGCCTTCTTGCCTAAAAATGAATATTCGTACTGTTTTGTATCAGGTTTCCGTGGAAACTTATGCTCACTTTATAACCTTTTGTAATTTCTAATATCGAATCAAAATTACAATCCAATATTAAAAATGAATTTAACCCATTGCTTCTAATTACTCTTTTAACTGCGTCTTCAAAATCTGAATCTCCAACTCTAAACCATTCAGCTATAATTTCTGTGCTTTTTTTCTTAATAAAAGGTGATTCTCCTTTTAATGGAGATATGCCATTAAAAATTAATTTGATTTTTTCCTTAATTATCGAAAGTTCTTGCTCTGATAAAATTATATACTTTTGTTTCATATATTGGATACACTCATTTTTTTAACCATAACAAAAAATATTATATTTGTTATTGCTATCTTCTTCTATTAGCTTTAAGCAATGGTCATTTAAGAATATGATGTAATAGGATCGCTCTCAATTATCATATCCTAAATTAATAAATAACTATCAAACTACAATCAATATAAATGAAAACACCAATAATATTTCTCCTAACAATATTCTCAATATCTGTATCAGCTCAGACAAATCTTGAACAGCCATTTGTTAAACTACTAAATGATATTGATGCCTCTTTTGTAATGCCAGAAGGTTTTATTGAAACTCATGTCAAACAAAATACAGAAGTGTTTTATCAATATGCAATTAAAGATTCAATATCTGATTTTGAAATTCGATACTTTATAAGACCATATAAAATATCGAATACAGAAAACTTAACCAAAGGCACTTTTGCAAGCACTATATTAAATGCATGTGGAGGTATGTCACAAAAAATTCCTGTAATTGAAGAGTTATCAGAAACAGAAATAAAAAAAGAGTTTAATGCTAATTGGGGCGCAACATCCGCATTCAAACCTACATCTGTATTTGGGGGAAATTTTAATTTTTGCTCTGTTCAGGCAATGAAAAAAAATAAAGTTGGAGAGATTTATATCTTCTGGATGTTTACTGATGTAGAGAATCAGGAAATATTACTACAAAAAAGCTTTAAAACTATTATATTTAATTAATTTTCACAAGCATATAAAAAATACCATTTTTTTGCCAAAAGATATTTTACTTTTTCAGAATTTCCACATGTGTTATGATATTCTTCAAAAGGATCATAAACAACAAACGCACTTCTTTGAGGAAGTACAAAAAGAACACTCCCTTTACAATTATAATATATACTTTTGGTTGGTGCTATTAGAAAATTATCCCATAATAGAAGGACACTTCTAAATGAAGTATCCTTTTGCAATAAATTATTAACCATCATCTCATCAATGATAATGATTGAATCGTTTGTACACTTATAAATCTTAAGCATTTCCTTTTCATTATTCATCAATACCTTAAATGCTTGTTCAAAATAATGCAAATTTTGTCTGCTTTGAGTCTCTGTTAAGCCCTTTTTACATCCTAATAAAAGAAATACAGAAAATACGAATAAAATATTACTTAATCTTTTATTCATATTTATTCGGTTTTGGGCTTATCGTTTATATTAGCTCCTCTTACAACTCTAAAAGCAGGGCTTAATATTGATACAGAATGTTCTCCTGTTTGGTCAACATAATTGATTCCAGTAATAACTCCCAAAAATTTGTTATATCCCATAAAGATTGCCGAATGGCCATCATCTGTACTATGACCGACCAAACCCCTTACTTCAGAACTAAGGTCAGTCTTGTCATATCCAGTACCAGATTTAATACCATTATAATCACTCTTTGTATTCCACATTTGAAGAACAGCACCAGGTTTTAAATTACCATCCCAAGCATTTTCTGGTGTTTTAGCAAAACCTGCATTTGCCATAGCTCCTGGTATTCCTTCTCCTCTATATTCTTCAGGAATATCTTTCCATGTTTTATTGCTAAAATCACTACTTGCTAATACTCTAAATTGAGTTTGTCCAGTTGGATACCAACGCTTTCTATTAGGATCACTCTGTGATGGATTTGAAACCATTTTACCTTTATCATTTAATGCTTTAGGACCCTTGACACCTGCGTCACTATATGCTTGTAACACTCGTTTCCATACAGTAGGATAACATGCTGTTTGATTATGGCAATCTAAAGTGCCATCCTTTGCCTCTTTTAACATATTCTGATAAAGTTGCTCTTGTGCTTTTCCATTAGGTTCAACTATATCTCCTGAAACATCGGTATTTTCAGCTCCGTCTAAATCTATTGCAACAATTGGTCTATTACCTGAGAATTGATATGGAGTTAACCATGGGAATCCTTTAAATAGAGGATCTGTGCTTAAAAACTTCCCAATAGAAGGATTGTAAATCCTAAAGCCATAATCATAAGTAGAACCTCCACCGCCCATTCCTTCCAAATCCTTTTCCTTACCGTTAAAGCCGTAACGATAATTCGGACTATTATAATTCCTTCCCGACTGCAACATCCCAAACGCATAGTAGTTATTATAAGCCGACACATCTGCACTTAACCCTAC
>JAYVDU010000600.1:0-2530 GCA_043749245.1 Bacteroidota bacterium
AAGTTCGGATTTACTAATGCTATTAATTATAAAACAACACCTGATTTAAAAGAAGCGATAAAAAAGGCTTGTCCCGATGGCGTAGATATATATTTTGACAATGTTGGTGGCGAGATTTCAGACGCAGTTTTAGCAAACATAAATAAATTTGCAAGATTACCAGTTTGTGGAGCTATATCGCTTTACAATAATACTACAGCTCCTCTTGGCCCTCGATTGCAGCCCATTATCTTGACAAAGAGTGCCACCATGCGTGGATTTATAATAGGAGATTTCTTTGAAAATTTTCCAGCAGCTACAAAACAATTAACAATTTGGCTCAAAGAAAAAAACATTACCTATAGCGAAACAATTGTGGAAGGATTTGATAATATTCCTCAAGCGTTTATTGATCTATTTGAAGGAAAAAATGAGGGTAAAATGATTGTAAAAATTTAAAACTAACCATAAAAATAAATAACATGAAAATATTAATTGTCTTAACATCACACAGTGCATTAGGAGATACCAAAGAAAAAACTGGCTTTTGGGTAGAAGAGTTTGCTACACCATATTATGTTTTAGCTGATGCAGGAGCAGATATTACAATCGCATCTCCAAAAGGAGGGCAACCACCGGTTGATCCTAAAAGTGAATTAAAAGACGCACAAACTCCTTCTACAGAAAGGTTTTATAAAGACAATGCATTAATTGACAAAGTTGCTTATTCTTTAAAGTTGAGCGATGTAAAGCAAGATGATTATGATGCTGTTTTTTATGCCGGGGGGCATGGACCACTATGGGATTTAGCAACTGATAAATATTCCATTAAATTAATAGAAGAGTTTTATAATCATAAAAAACCGATTGCATTTGTATGTCATGCGCCTGCCGCTTTAATTAATACGAAAGCAGAAAATGGTCAACCACTTGTAAAAGGGAAACATCTGACAAGCTTTTCAAATACCGAGGAAGAAGTTGTCAAATTAACAAAAGTGGTTCCATTCCTATTAGAAGATGAACTGAAAAAACATGGAGCTCATTATTACAAAGGTAATGATTGGACTTCCTTTGTAAAACAAGACGGTTTGTTAATCACGGGGCAAAATCCAGCATCCTCAGAAGCTGTTGCAAAACTATTTTTAAAAACACTTAAAGGAGAAAAATAACGTTAACGAGAAAGCATATAGTGCTTGCATAGAAACGCTGTAATGATAGTAAAATTAACCTTTTGAGAGTGTTTTTAAAGTTGAATATTCTAATAAGTTTAACGCATTTGCTGAGTGTTAAATTATTATTTTAAATTATTAGACATTAAAAAGTTAAAGTGGCGTTTTCTTGCTGACACTAAATATGAAGTTAATCTTCAATGGAATAAAGACACGAAAGGAACTTTAAGTTCACTCGTTTTACCAAATAAAATCGAAGTAGCTACTTTCCCAGATTACCCAAAAGGAATAGGAGGAATATGTTCGCCTGAATATTTATTTGAATCATAGATTAATGCTTGTTTGATGGCAACTTTTTAGACAGTAACCGGTAATTCAATTTTAGCAAAAAACTATTTGATTTTAGAAAAAAAAGACAAAAAAACTTCGAATTCTTTCTGAGATGAATAAAAAAAGCCCTTGATAATCAAGGGCTTTAGATACAGTGGCTCCGGTAGGAATCGAACCTACATCAAACGTTTAGGAAACGCTTATTCTATCCATTGAACTACGGTGCCAGTTTTTTGGAAATCAAAAATACAATTTAAAATGAATGGAAATAATAAAGCCTTATAAGATTTATAAGGCTTTATGGTATTATATAATATTAAGATTGTTTTCGGGTGTTTAATTCATCTCTGATTTTAGACGCTAACTCATATTGCTCTTCGTCCAAAGCCGTTTGTAGCAAGTTTTTCAATTCTTCCGATGACTTAGATTGATATTCGCCTTCATTCGTTGTAGTCATTTCTTCCACAGTAGCTATAGGATTCTCTATAGTTGGCAACGAATCATCATCCAATACAATTCCCGCCGATTTTAAAATAAATTCATACGTGAAAATCGGACAATTGAAACGAACAGCTAATGCAATAGCATCACTTGTACGAGCATCTATTTCTACTTCACGCGTACCATCGGTGCAAACTAATTTGGCGTAAAAAATACCTTCTACTAAATTATAAATCAAAATTTCAGTTACATCAATTGAAAATGTTTCAGAAAAAGCTTTAAATAAATCGTGTGTTAAGGGACGAGTTGGAGTCATTTTTTCTAATTCAATCGCAATGGCTTGAGCTTCAAAACCTCCAATAATAATTGGTAATCTGCGACTACCAGCAGTTTCACCTAAGACAAGTGCGTATGCACCACTTTGCGTTTGACTATAAGACAAACCAACAATTTCTAATCTAACTTTCTTCATTTCCATTTTAAGACTATCGAATATACTAAAAAAGTATGAATCTAGTTATGATTCGCTTTGAATTTTTTAACCGCTTCAATTAATTTAGGAACAATAGTAAAAGCATCGCCTACCACCCCATAATCAGCTGATTTGAAGA
>JAYVDU010000601.1:0-8531 GCA_043749245.1 Bacteroidota bacterium
ATTTCTATTTTTTCTTCTACGGTATAACCACTTACATCTATAATCTCCATTCTATCGCGTAAAGCGGGCTGTATGGTTGCTAAATTATTGCAAGTCGCAATAAATAAAATTTTACTTAAATCGAAATCGTTTTCTAAAAAATTATCGTAAAACGTAGAGTTTTGTTCTGGATCAAGCACTTCTAATAGGGCAGAGGATGGGTCGCCGTGATAATCCGTCCCTACTTTATCAATTTCATCTAAAATAAAAACCGGATTAGCAGATTGTACTTTTTTTAAGTTTTGTAAAATACGTCCCGGCATGGCTCCAATGTAGGTTTTACGATGACCACGAATTTCGCTTTCATCTTTTAAACCGCCTAAACTCATGCGAATGTATTTACGACCTAAGGCTTTGGCAATGCTTTTTCCTAAAGATGTTTTACCAACACCCGGAGGGCCATATAAACACAAGATGGGCGCTTTTAAATCACCTTTTAATTTCAATACGGCTAAGTGTTCCAAAATACGTTCTTTTACTTTATCCAAACCAAAATGATCTTGGTTTAAGGTATCTTCTGCATTTTTTAAATCAAAATTATCAGTGGTGAACTCGCCCCAAGGCAAGTCTAATAAGAGTTCCACGTAATTGGTTTGTATGCCATATTCGGCCGCGTGCGGGTTCATACGAGATAATTTACCAATACTTTTCTCAAAAATTTCAGCTACTTCTTTGTCCCATTTTTTAGTCTTAGCGCGCGTTTTAAACTCTTCAATGTCTTGCTCAAAACTTTTTTCGCCTAATTCTTCTTGTATGGTTTTTATTTGTTGGTGTAAAAAGTAATCGCGTTGTTGCTTATCCATATCCACCTTTACTTTATTTTGGATTTGGTTTTTAAGTTCCAACATTTGTAAATCCTTGGCAAGATGAGATAAAACAGCTGTGGCTCTTTCTTTTAAATCAGGCAATTCGAGTAATTGCTGTTTTTCAAAAGAGGACGCATTCATGTTTGATGAAATAAAATTCACCATAAAATTTTGACTCTCAATATTATTTAATGCAAAGCCTGCTTCGGTAGGAATGTGTTGCGATTTTTGAATAATTTGTAATGCCGTATCTTTTAAACTCGATACAATAGCTTGAAATTCCTCGTCGTTTTTATCAGGACGAGTTTCTTCAAAACGCTCAGTGTTAGCTTTATAGTAGGGTTCAGTTTGAGTAAATTCTTTGATACGGAAACGCTTTTTACCTTGAATAATGACAGTGGTATTACCATCAGGCATGCGTAACATTTTAATGATATGCGCTACTGTTCCTACAGAATGAAGATCTTCAGCCTGTGGCTCTTCGATGCCGTCATTTTTTTGAGTGACTACACCAATGATTCGATCACCTTTGTAGGCATCTTTAATTAAATTAATGGATTTATCGCGGCCAACCGTAATCGGGATCACCACACCAGGAAATAAAACGGTATTACGTAGCGGTAAAATTGACAGTGTTTCGGGGATGCTTTCAGCATGCATATTGTCTTCGTCCTCAGCCGAAAGTAACGGGATAAAATCAGTATCCTCGTCAAGCATTGGTTCTTGTGACAAATTATTGTGTTCGTTAAAGAAAATCATAGATAAATTTATTGTAAGTGACTAACATTATACGATTATTATGCCATCGATTTAATAGGACTTTGTGGCAGAATACTTTGTTTTATTGAAAGGTTGAGTTGATGGAAAATTACACCAAATAAACCGCTTCTTTCCCTTTTTTAGAGAAATCGGTATCAATGCGTTCTTGCAACGTGGTAGATAAGGAAAGTCCCACAAAATCAGCCTTTACAGGGAAACGTGTATGGCTTCTATCTACCAATACTAAGGTGTTTAATTGTTTTACGGGTTTGTTTAAAAAGAGTTTAACGGCATACATCAAGGCTTTGCCACTGTTTAAAACATCATCTACCAATATCACCGATTTATTTTCGTAATCTTTTTCTGTGAAATCAATTTTAGGCTCCAATAACCAAGGGTTTTCTTTATCTAATTTTATTTTTCCTATTTTTATTTTTAGGGTTGAAATTGATTTTAAAATATCAACAATACGTTCCGCAACCTTATAGCCATTGCCTTCTATGCCCACAATTAATAATTCTTTTTCTTTAAAATTATTTTCATAAACCTGATAAGCCATTCGGTTTAATTTCTGATTAATTTGAACGGCATCTAATATTTTAGTTTTTTGCATAGAGTAAAGTCTTTCTTTTTTTATAGACAATTTTAACACATTAAAAATACTATAAATTATGGCTATACTAAAAATTTAGTAATAAAAAACTTCTACAATTAGTTATTATTAAAAACTCTTTTAATAAATAAAATAGATTAAATTTCAAGAAAATGTTGACTAGAATGAGTGCATGGGCCTGTCAAAAATGCGAGCAGAGAATGGGCGAAACGAGAATTCAAGGATTTAGCGAAGCGTAAAATCCGTAGAATTCCGTGAGGAGCGTGGCGCATATTTTTGACTAGTCACGCCAAGGCGTGATTGTTTTTTTTCATCTAAGGAAAAAGATAGAAACAAAATAAGTTCACTAACTATTTACCATTACCACAATTATTTTAAAAATAATTGTGGTTTATGACGTATTCTCGTTTAATTTTACAATCTAAATAATGTATCATTGAAAACCATTATCTTAAGCATAGTATGTTTTGTTAGTATTGCTACTACTGGCAGTTTGAAAGCTCAATCCGCTTACGACACTAAAATGCTGGAGGCTCAGCAAAAACTAAACAGTTCTAAAACAGAAGCAGATTATAACGCTACTGCTGATTTATTTAGTGAAATAGCATCTGCTCAAAAAACAAAATGGTTGCCTTTTTATTATGCAGGGCTTTGTAAGGCTTTAGCAGCAATCAAATTGAAGACAAAAAGTGCGGATGCCTTATGTAATCAAGCGGATGTTTTTATTCATAAATGCGATAGTCTTAATAAAGACAATGCCGAATTATATGTTTTAAAATCGTTGAACTTTTCGGCACGTTTAAATGTTAACCCAGTTGCCAGAGCGATGAAGTATAATAAGCAAATACATCATGCTAACGATATGGCACTTAAATTAGATAGTTCAAACCCGCGTGTGTATTTACAAAAAGCGCAAACAGTTTACTATACGCCCGAATCCTTTGGTGGTGGCGCTAAAAAAGCCTTGCCTTTGTATGAAGTTGCTTTGGAAAAGTTTAAAATGTATAAGGCAGATAATGCAATGATGCCTCACTGGGGCAAAGATATTGCCGAAAAAATGATTGACGAGTGTAAGGCGAAACTAATGCATAACTCTAAAAAATAAGTACATTTAGTGGTGAATACAATTATCATTTTTTTATAATTTAATATTGAATAATGGAAACGGAAAGAGAACAAGAGCTTTGGAAAATTGCTAAAAAACGTGTTAGTTTTAAACGACACTTAGCGTCTTATTTAGTGATTAATAGCTTTTTGTGGCTGTTATGGTATTTTACAGATCGTAAAGATGAACATGCAGGTTTGCCATGGCCAATTTTCCCTATGTTAGGCTGGGGTATAGGTTTGATGTTTAATTTTTTGAGTGCTTATGTGTTTGTTAGACACGATTCAATAGAAAAAGAATACGAAAAGCTGAAGGGAAAGTAATAGGAATTTTATGTAGAAGCAGAACAAATGCCTCGGAACGGATATCTAATTTAATAACAATTGGATTGATTTAATTTTACAAAGGTTCATATCGCAAAAAAAATCCTTCAAGGTTTTTAAAACCTTGAAGGATTGTATTTATAGTTAATACGTGATTTTTATTTCATGTATTTCTGTTTCACATCGCTGTAGCTTGGGAAATTATTGTGATGCCAGTTCATTGTAATGGTACCATCTTTAATCAATATCAATCCTGGGTTAGAACGTACCATTGTTTTTAATACCACGCCATCAGCATTGGCAAAATCATATAAGGCTTGGTGTTTGTGCTTGTATTCGTCAATCATTTTAGCATCATTTTGTGTTAATGCTAATATTTTAATTTTATCAGAAGCGGCTAATTTGTATAGATCATTTATTTTAGCATGCAGCGTTTCATCATCATCTGTTTGCGTTAAATCCCAACAAATTAATAAAAACATATAGTCTTTGTTATTTAATACAGAGTCTTTTAAATCATAGCCATCTAAGGAAGTTATAGAAAAATCAACAATCTTGGGAGGATTGATGGCATCGTGTATCAATTTATTATTAGTTGCTTCCCATTTCCAAGTGAGTGTATCTTCCCATATTTTTAGGCGGTTATATTCTTCATTTGAAAACTCTTTTGATTCGCCTGTTTTTAAATTTTTATATACCAACATGGATTCATATTTCGCAGGCTCGTAACCAGCCCCTGGTTCCATATTTTTTTTAATATTATCGCCAATTTTATAGGCTCTGAAATCGAACACTGGTAAGTTTCTGTAAGTATGGATAGGGAATAAAACGGATAATACGATGGCAATGATGGTAAAGGTGATGGTGAGTAAGGGTGAAAATAATTCGTTGATGCTTTCTTTTCCTGCATATAACAAGGTAATGAGGATAAGTAACACGATGTCTTTCCAAAAACTTTCCCATGGTTTTAATACTAAGAAATCGCCAAAACAACCGCAGGTAGTTACTTTATTGAAGCAAGCCGAGTAAAAAGTCAGGAACGTAAAAAAAGATATTTGTGTTAATAATAAACCGAGTGTTAAGTTTTTTCGGTAACCAACTAATAACATAAAGCCTAAGGCCATTTCGCTGACGCATAGTAAAATAGCCAATGGCAGAGCAATGTGTGCAAAGCTTTCGAAAATACCTAAGCCACTATCTTCTTGAAACACTTCAAAATATTCTTTTAATTTATAGCTAAACCCAACAGGGTCGTTTGCTTTGATAAAGCCCGAAAAAATAAATAAGCCTCCTACTAAAAAGCGCGAAATATGAGTAATAATAGGCGCTTTGGCTAATAACGAAGAACTGTTTACTAAGATAACTAAGATACCTAATACGATGGCAAGCGTCGTTTTGCTAAAGCAGGGCGGGCATATATAATATAATAATGCTGCTAAACCCAGCGACCAGATAGCGCGGAATAGTTTTGAGGATAAGAATTTTTTCATAGTTGATTTGTGCTTGTAATTTTTTTTCTAATGTATAGGGTATAAAGTTACAATAAAAATGATTTAAGTTTTTTTAACTAGTTTTTTATTCAACTCATTGATAAAATAATGTATTCTTTTTTTTATTATCTTTTGCTTGACCAAAAGATACAAAAGTCAAGGCGAAAAGCCATATCCATTTTTTCTTCGCTCGAAAAGCCTTCGCAGTGCCACCAGAAAAATCTGTATATCGCTCCTTTTCGCCAAAATCAGCCGCACTATTACTAATGTATGCGGTAATTTACAAAATTCTATTCATTTAAATATGTTGTAGATTCATTCTTTTGTTTTTCATCTAAGGAAAAAGAAAATAAACATTTACTCCGACTCATTTTTGTACATATTTTTTAAGGTTGACATCGCAAACCGGATCTCCGAATAAGTATAGTCATCTCCAAGCTCTTGTTTGATGGGAGCAAACAAGCCTTCGTCATGTTTTTTAGCAACTTCAATTACTTTTTGATATTTTTCTTGAGTGATGAATTGAGTGACGGGTATCATTCCTAAACCAACATAATGTGCTAAATGCCCTTCAATGGTAGTGGTTGCCATGGCTCGTTCGGTGGCAATTTCAGATAAGGTTTTACCCTCTTTATACAAATTAAAGGTTGTTAATTTAGTATCAGGTTTAGGTATTTTCGATTCTTTATTTCCTTTCGAACCTCTTGTTTCCAAAGGGTTTTTCACTTTTGTTGCTTTTTTCGGTTTACTATCAGAATCTGCTTTTTCAACTACAGCAATACTTTGCTTCACTAAATCTAAGCGTTCCTGTTGATTCGCATTATGTTTCAACTCTTGCTTATTAAATGCTTTATTTAATAAGATGGTTTCTACAACGGAGGTTACTCTGTCTAATTGTTGTAAATGCTTGTATAATAAGCCTTCTAGCTCTAACAGTTCTTCTAAATAAGTTTTTACTTGTTTTTCTTCGCGTAAGTTTTCGATATGAATTAAAATACGTTTGGATAAGTCTTTTAATACAGGATAAAAATAATTTTTAGCAGCCGTATTACGTGTATGTATTTGAGTTAAATAATCGGGTTGCTTGCTATCAAATATGGTAATGAGTTGATTGGTAAATTTAGCCGCATTTAAGTGTAAGGGCTCAAAATCCTTTAATAACGATAGGCTCCAGGCATGATGCTTTTGTTTGTTTGATTTGTTTTCTTCTTTATCATAACTATCGGTATGATTTTTAATACAGGTATATAACCAATTAAAATCGTAGGCTTTTAAAACAAATTGACGTAAAAATGCACCTGTTTCTTGTTGTATTAACAGGCTGACATCCTCTGTCTTTGGCTTATTTTCGGCATAAGTCGTTAATGCTTTATCTTGAGCGATGGCATTAAAAATAATAGGCGATGTTAAGACTAATCCGTCTAACGATTTTAATCGCGAAAGCGCTACATAAGCTTGGCCAGGGGCAAAAGCGTGATTGATGTCGAGGATAGCTTTTTCAAAAGTCAAGCCTTGGCTTTTATGAACCGTGATGGCCCAAGCCAATTTGATGGGGAATTGAGTAAAGGTACCAACTACTTTTTCTTCTATTTCGTTAGTGACTCCGTTCAGCTCATATTTAATGTTTTCCCATTGATGTGTTTCTATTTCAAAAGGCCTTGAACCATCTTTAAAATCGACCTCTATGGCGTTTTCCTTTAAGGAAGAAATAGTAGCAATTTTCCCATTAAAGAATTGTCCTTTACCGGAAGAATCATTTTTAATGAACATAATTTGCGCACCTACTTTTAATTCTAAATTGGTTTCAACAGGGTAGGCGTATTCATTAAATTCGTTTTCAATTTTAGCACCGTAGTAAAATGATTTTCCTTGTAAAGCCGCTAAGGCTGTTCGGTTTAAGCTATCGGCTTTATTGTTATGCGTTGTTAATGTAATGGTGTTTAACGCCGATGATACATTGAAATTTGGTTTGTAATACGTATTTAGTAAATCAATATTTGCTTGAGTTACTTTATTATTTCGAAGATTGTTTAATAAATCAATAAAGCGGTTATCCGATTGTCGGTATATTTTATCCAGTTCTATATATACAGGCTTTTCGTTTCGTAAACACTGCGCATCAAAAAAATAAATAGAGTTATAGTAGGCTTTTAAAATTTGCCATTCTTCTTCTTTCACTACAGGCGGCAACTGCATTAAATCGCCTATAAACAGGACTTGTACGCCACCAAAGGGTAAGTGATTTTTCCGACGAATATGTCTCAAAACCATATCAATCACATCTAATAAATCGGCGCGTAACATACTCACTTCATCAATAATGAGTAGTTCTAATTCTTGTAATAATTTTCGTTTTTGATCGCGCATATTCAAATGCTTAATCATGGTTTTGGGTGTATTTATTTTTACTTGAAAGGTATCAACTACAAAACTACTATCCGGAATAAATAACCCAAATGGTAAGCCAAATTGAGAGTGTATAGTTACGCCACCGGCATTGATAGCAGCTATTCCTGTAGGTGCTACAATAATGGCATTTTTGTGAGTCTTTGCAATTATTTGTCGTAAAAACGTGGTTTTACCAGTACCTGCTTTTCCGGTCAAAAAAACAGGCTTGTTAGTTTGGTTAATACATTTGGCAGCTAACTCTGCAGGGCTATATTCTTCGAGTGAATGATTCATTTGATTGAGTAAAATTAATCTTTTTATAAAATAGTTTACGAATATTTGTTAAATAGTTAATATTTAATATCTTGCGTACTTAATCCACTACAATTACTTTAATTAAAAAAATATGAGTGAACGAATACTAAGAGCCTTAATGCAAATGTTTGCCATCATCGCTAAGGTTGATGGTATCAGTAATACAGGACGATCAATCGTTGAATCTTTTTTAAAACAACAATTAAACAAAGAGCAAGTAGAAAAATACTTACACATTTTTGATGAATATATAGAAGCGCAGCAAGCAAATACTAAAAAGAAAGATGGCAGTGCTAAGCGTACATCGCTCAACTCTGTTAAGGTATTAAAGATTTGTACTCAAATTAATCAGGAACTAGAGCAACCGCAAAAAGTCATTGTATTAATTCGTTTGCTAGAATTTATTTATTCGTCGGATGCAATATCAGAACAAGAAAATGAATTTGTAGTAACGGTTGCCGATACCTTTAATATTTCAATAGATGAGTTTAATCAACTAAGAGCTTTTGTAGAAGATACAGCGGAAAAGACACCGAATACACCGCATATTCTTGTTATAAATAATAAAGAAAATGGTTATGATAATGACTGTAAACATATTTATTGCGATGCGTTAACATCTGATATTCGTGTTATTCAAATTGATAGTGTGGGTATGTATGCATTACGTATTTATGGTAATATTGAGTTACA
>JAYVDU010000602.1:0-2525 GCA_043749245.1 Bacteroidota bacterium
CACTCTTAATTCAACTGCTTCCATAGCATATCTTTCAATTGCATAATGTTGTAGCCCGATTGTGAGGAAAAGAAAATGTAAGGAATTTTAAATTTACCTTTCATTCGTTTATTTAAATCTTTTTCAAGCTCATTGATCAATTCTTCATCAATGGTATCGCACTGAGAGATGCCCAAAATACGCTGTTTATCAAGTAACTCAGGATTATATTCTTTTAGTTCGTTTAATAAAATTTTATACTCTTCGTAAATGTTAGGACTTTGGCAGCTCACTATAAATAATAAAGAAGAGTTGCGTTCGATATGTCGTAAAAAACGTGTTCCCAATCCTTTACCTTCGCTTGCACCTTCAATGATACCGGGGATATCAGCCATCACAAAACTTTTGTAATCGCGGTAACTCACAATTCCTAAATTCGGTGTTAATGTTGTAAACGCATAATTGGCAATTTCTGGCTTAGCTGCCGAAACCACTGATAATAGCGTTGATTTGCCAGCATTAGGAAAGCCAACTAAACCTACATCTGCTAATACTTTTAATTCTAAAATTTTCCATTCTACTCTGCCAAGCTCTCCCGGCTGCGCGTAGCGGGGTGTTTGGTGTGTTGATGATTTAAAATGCGTATTTCCTAAACCTCCCCTGCCTCCCGGAAGTATAATAAACTCTTGCCCTTCTTCCGTTATTTCGCAAACAACTTCACCCGTTTCTTCGTCACGAGCAATGGTTCCTAAAGGCACATCCAATATTTGATCCTCACCTTCTTTCCCTGATTTATTGGATGAACCGCCACTTCCGCCCTCAGTGGCCTTAATGTGTTTTCGGTATTTAAGATGGATGAGTGTCCAAAATTGTTTATTACCACGTAAGATGATATGCCCGCCACGTCCGCCATCGCCACCATCTGGTCCGCCAAAGGCAGTTAATATATCGCGGTGCAAGTGCGTAGAACCTGAGCCTCCCTTACCGCTACGGCAACATATTTTTACGTAATCTACAAAGTTATTGTCCACTGTTTTTTGTGTTATGAATTAAAATTTAAAATGAAAGAGCTTAATGCCTTTCATCTTAAATATTTTATCTTGGGTCAGTACTAATTATTTTTTCTTTTTTACTACTTTTTTTGGAGCTATTTTTTTCTTGGCTACAACCTTCGTAGCCTTTTTAGTCACGGCTGGACGCGATGATTTCACAACCTTTTTAGGAGCAACCTTCTTTACTGCCTTCTTGGAAACTAGTTTCTTTACAGGTTTTTTAGCAATCACTTTTTTAGTTATTTTCTTTGGAACTGCTTTTTTTACTACTTTTTTGATAGGTGATTTTTTCTTCGCAACAACTTTAATAACTTTCTTTGGCGCTGATTTTACAGCCTTCTTCGGAGCAACCTTTTTGATTGTCTTTTTAGTTACTACTTTTTTAACGATTAGTTTTTTAGCAACTACTTTTTTCACTACTTTTTTCGGAGTAGCTTTTTTCTTTGGGGCAGTAACAATTTTATTTTTCGGAACAACCGCAACTGTTTTTTTAGTTGGAGCCGAAACCTTTTTAGCAGCCACTGGCTTTGCTTTTGGAGTAACTTCTTTTTTGATTTCTGTTTTTCTTACTTCTGCAATATCGTGTTTTAACTCTTCCGAAATTTCAGTAGCTACTTCAAAATCATTGATGGTTAAATCTAAATGCTCAATATCATTTTCCAGCATAGTTAATTCTATTTCAGCTTTTACAAACACAATGCGTTCCGACAATTCGTTGGAAATAGCATCAACAGTGCCAATCCCATTAATTGAATGAAATTTAGTTTGCTCTGAATAATATTTTTTAAGAGGCAAAGTTTTGTTGTTGTATTCGTTTACACGATTTCTAATAATCTCTTCGTTTTGATCATCCATTCTTCCTGACTCTTTGCCGCGTAACAACAAACGTTTAATCAACTCTTCATTATCAACTTCAAGTGCCAACATAGCACTGATAGCGGTTCCCTTTTTTTGCAACAAATCATCCAAAGCCACAGCTTGAGTTTGTGTGCGAGGGAAACCATCAAATATAAAACCTTCAGCGTGTGGTTCAGCATCTATTCTAGCTTCTATCATTCCAATAACGATATCGTCCCCAACTAAATCACCTTTATCCATCAACTGTTTGGCTTCCATTCCTAAGGCAGTGCCACGAGCGATTTCGCTACGTAAAATATCGCCAGTTGATAAATGTATTAAGCCATATTTTTCAATTAATTTTTGAGATTGTGTTCCCTTGCCTGCACCTGGAGGGCCAAATAAAACGATGTTTAACATGTTTGTCATTAGTTATAAATTATAAGTTTTAAATTATGAGTTCTGTTTTGTATTACTATTTACTATCCACATTTTTATCAAGTACAAAAATATCTTTCATGTTTCTGCCCAATCCATCGTAGTCTAAGCCGTAGCCCACAACAAAGTCATTAGGAATTTCCATACCTACATAATCAATTTTTAAGGTTTTAGTGTAAGCATCGGGCTTCAATAAAAACGAGGCAACTTTAATTTGTT
>JAYVDU010000603.1:0-2521 GCA_043749245.1 Bacteroidota bacterium
ATGGATTTGGCGTTTTGGCTTGACTTTTTTTGTTACTTTTTTTCGTCAAGGAAAAAAACGTAAAAAAGATGATTAAGTTTTTGAGTGAACCCTAAATAGTCCAAACCACATAAATACATAGTTCACATAGAATGCTTATTTAACCTATGTTTCCTATGTGCCTATGCGTTTTAAAATGGACTATGTATTAATAGTTGGTATTAACCAGATTTATTAAGCTTATCGCCAAAAGGGTTCTAAACCATTCATATCAATGTAATCATCTATAATGGCTTTAATATATTTTGAATTATTTAGGAGTTCGTCAATTTCTATCGCACAGCTATTGGTAAGGTGTTTACTGTGTTTGACTTCCTTAGAAATATATTTTTTAATGCCTTCTGTTGTTAATTGACGCAAACTCAAGTCTTCTAATAAAGGGTGTGCATATAGCTTTTGCGAAATTGTATTTTCTAATTCTTGAATTTTTGTTTTGATGATGCTTACAAAACGTTTGATAGTAGCGTCGTTGAAAGACAACACCGAATTATTGTTCGGAACTAATTCATCTACCAACATTTTTATTCGAAGAATTTCAGCAATATTCATGCTGTCGCGCGCATTGGAAAGCTCTTTCATTAACGCTTCTTTTTTATCTCGTAGTGTAGGGTCTTGTTCCCTATCGGGATGAATGAGTTTGGCTAAATCTTTGAATAGTTTGTTAATATCAGTGTTTAATAGCTTTTCGGCTTCTGCCAATTTTTTTTCTTTCTCTTGTTGGACTTTTGATTTTTTCCGTTCGCGTTGATTTTCAAATGCGCCAAAAAAATCAGCATGATCGCCGGTTTGTTGTTGGTGATATTTATCAAAAAATTCTTTAAATTTTTCTTGATGTTGTTGACGTTCTTCCTCTGACGAAAAGTTGGTTTTATTTAACTCATCAATATCTACATCTACGCCAAACTGTTGTTTTAATTGACGTTCAGCCTTTTGTTTCAAGGCAATGCGTTGATTGCGTTCAGCGGTGGTTTCCAGCTTTTTAATCAAATCGAAATAAAAATCACGATCTTCTTTTAGTTTTTCAAAGCTTGTTTCTAAAATCAGCTGACGTAAATTTTCTTTTTGTTGCTTGCTTAGTTTTACTAAATCCTCTAAAAAAATAACGCTCATCATTTCGAGACGCTTTTTTTCGAGTTCCTTTTGTTTTTGTAATTCAGGAATAATTTGTTGGTAATACGCCTCATTAGCAATTTCTATATACGCTTCAATTTCTTGAACCCGTTTAATCGCTTGCTTGTGCTTGTTTAGCGCGTCATTAAAGTCTTTTTGAGCCTTTGTAAAACCAGATGCAGAGCTTTGCCAAATCAATTTGTTTTGATTTTCTTCTTCAGAACTAAAGGGCTTTTGGCTCATATGGTGTTTGGATATAAAAAAACCCTGTCAATATTTAGACAAGGTTTTTTCTGTATAAAAATAAAGTTTATCCTTTCATGTCTTGGATATCAAGCATACCTACTGGCTTTCCAGCATCAGTAACTACAATGGTATCTACATTTGTTTTCTTAAACAAGACGCCTGCCTCGTTTAATAATACATTACCATCAATGGTAATTGGCTCTCTGTATTCTAAATCAGCTAAATTTTTAGTTAAAATATCGCGGCCTTTTTCACCAATTAACTTACGCAAGCTTCCGTCAGTAAATACACCTTTGATGCTTCCATCTGCTTTAGTTACAGTTACGGCACCAAAACCAAACTCAGTCATTTTCACGATTGCTTCAGTGATAGATGTGTTTTCGGCAACGATAGGATTAATTCCTTTGATAGCCTCTTTTACCTTCACCATCATTAAACGCGTGTCTTGAATAAATTGATCTGTACCAAGCGTTGTGAAATTATTTTCAGTTAATTGTTTGATAATTTTTAGAGGAACAGTAATCGTATGAACACCTAAATTGATGGCGTTTCTTACGTGCTCTGCATTACGAACAGAAGAGAACATAATTTTTGTATCGTAATCATATAAATCAACCGCGCTAACACATTGTTCAACTAACGCTAATGCATCATGCCCTTGATCTTGTAAACGACCAACTAGTGGGCAAACATAAGTTGCGCCAGCTTGCATAGCCATGTAGGCTTGTTGCAAGGTATACACTAAATGTACGTTTACTAAATATCCTTTGTTGCGTAACATTTTACAGGCACGAACGCCTTCTAATGAAACGGGAATTTTAAATACTGTTTTTTTAGGATCTAAGCCTAATGCTAATTGACGCTCAGCTTCCGCTAAAACCTCTTCAGCTGTGTTTCCTAGGGCTTCGATTTGAAGAACAGGAACTATTTTGCTTAATTTTACAATAGTGCCATCAATATCAGTAATGCCTTCCTTTTGCATAAAAGTTGGCGTAGTTGTTAATCCGTTTAAGAATCCTAATTTAAAACCTTCTTCAATTTCTTTAAGGTTAGCTGAATCTAAGTATAATTCCATATTTTAATTTTTTATGAGTTTCAAATATACTGTTTTTATTTTCAAATTACA
>JAYVDU010000604.1:0-2520 GCA_043749245.1 Bacteroidota bacterium
TTGTATATTGCCTCTAATATCATACGTCAATTTTTCTGTGTATTTGTCGTTTGAAATAGTACCACCATAACTAATATCAGCATAATCAGCTTCTGTCATACGTTTAATGTAATAACTTTCTTTGCTGAATATCTCTTCTCATTTGTAACAAGATTACAAAGTAAAGTGAAACTCCCAAAATAAGTGCGGGTTTAATAGTTATTGTTGTGTATAATAACTGATAGCCAATGTCAAAAAGTAAAAGAACCGTCAACATAAAGATTAGAACTTTGCCAGTTCTTGTTGCAAATAAATTCGGCTTTAGCTGAATTTTATTATTTTTATCAACCTGCAAATCGTTATACTTATTAAAATACTTAAAAACAATGTCCGTAATACATTGATCGTTTTTTATTGTATTCTGCCCAGTAAAAACATAAGAATAAGATTCTCCATTTTTTAAAAAAATCTTTAAAGATGAAAAATCATTTTTTGTTGAATCAACAGTTTTAAACTGCTTAACGTCACTATATAAAATTGTATCTGATTTCTCTATTTCATCTGAATATCTATTAAAAATTTCAATTTCTAACAACTTATCAGTAAAACTTAAAGAGGCATTATTTACAAATTTTTTTCTAAACTGGCTTTCAAAAAATAATGGTGCAGAAAAAAAAATAATAACCCAAATTACCAATATTATCAGAACACGTAATTTAATAGCAATAAACAGTAAAACTAAAGCACCCAAACTCATGTAAATGCTTATAAACAATATATACTTTTTCCCTTCAATAGTAACGCAATCCACCTTTTCCATATAAATTTTTATTTCTAATTACTCAAGATTTTTTTTATTTTTTATTCTTTTTTATGACTTTCCTTATAAGCATCGTATGAATCTTTAGCCAAAGTAAGAATATCTAAAACTAAGACAACCTCGCCTAAAGGGGTGAATAAAAGAAAACCTGATGCAATAGCAAGACCCGCTGAAGTTCCATTACTCCAGTTAAGTCCATGTTCAAGAATATCGTTTCCTGCAAGAGTTAAAGAAATTCCAGCACCAATTAACCCTGTTCTTTTTCCAGCAATTTCTACTATTTTTCCAACGTCCTTGGATGCCACTGATATTGCATCAAAAGTTGAATTGTGTGCATCTAAAGCTAATGCTGCACCCTCTGCCATTTTTTGTCCAATACCTTTTTCTTTTTCAGGTCCTTTCCCATAAATAACCGCTGTTTTGTCACCATTAAAAACTATCCCATTTTCAGAATCATAAGTATATAAATTATTAGGATCATTTTTATATGGTTCTAATGCTCCACTTTTTGGGCATGTAGGGCAAATTTCATCATTTTTATTTGAAGAGGTTGAAGAATTTCCTCCTCCTGTCCTTTCTCCAATATAGTATGGCATATTACCATTATGCCCTGAATGATCATAATTATCTCTTCTTCTATGAGGATGGTCAATAGGAGCACCACCCTTTCCATCATCTTCAACATCAAGAAAATCAAGTGGTTTCTTCCCAGTTGGATCAATAAATCTCATAGGATTTGAAAATCCATAATTATATGGTGAGTAAGAACGCATTTTCTCAGCCATCGGATCAATAACATTCCACCTCGCTGTCGCAGGGTCATAAAACCTTGCACCATAATCATTCCAATTTAAACCATAATCCGTGTTTAATTCTTTTCCGTTATATTGGTGCAAATTATCCGTAACGCTCGGCGTATTTCCGCTCTCGCACCATCTCCAAAAACGCAGACGCTTGATTCAGTTTTCAAACTGAATCTTTGTATGCTGGGGTCTCTGACCCCTTTCTCTCAACGCGTAAAATATTAAATTGCAAATTATTAGAACGTGTCTGAAGACCCGAAAATAGCCCGTTCAAGTCTCGTTTTTAGTCGCTACGCAACTAAAAGCTAAGACGTTGAACAAGCGTTACGCGTTTTATTTTCAATTTACACATGGTGCGACAGCGGTTCGACTGATACATTATAAAAGGCTTTGTATTTTGGTGAACTTAATTTTAGATACTTACTTCTCTGTTTAATAAAAGTTTCATTCCACTCATTAATAGCCAAAATCATTTCAAGGCTTAAAAAGTAAGTATCAATTTTTAGTATTTTATTATCAAAATACTCGTATGATATTTTTTTAGAGCTAGACGCTATGTACTTTTTTCCAAATATTCCACTTGAATTAAATTGATTTATAAAATATAAAGTATCAATTTTACTAATTGAATTTCCAAATTTTTCAGGTAAAAGTTTCGCTCTTGTCCATTTATAACCAATCCATTCGAGTATAGTATCATCTTTAATACTCTCACACTTTTCTGCCTGACCTAAAATCAAACTTAAATCAGGTTGAGCAAAATTTATTGAATTTATTTCGAAAAATAAAATTATTGCCAACAAATATTTTGTCATAGTTCAATATTTATAAGGGTTTTCGGTAATTTTTTTATAGTTAGTCTCTCCGCAAGAGTTAAAATATAAACTTTCTCGTGTCTTATTGAATAAGTTGCAATAT
>JAYVDU010000605.1:0-8496 GCA_043749245.1 Bacteroidota bacterium
ATATCGTTGAGTTTTGAACTATAAATTTGTAGCTTTTTTTAGACTACTCCCAGTTCTTTCTCAACGATAATTTTTATTACATGGATACTCAAACAATACTAAGTGTGAGTATAAATAAAGATTCGCTATTAATTTAAATAAAAACTAAACATACCTTATGAAAAAAGTCATCACCTCTCCAAATGCCCCGGCACCAATAGGTCCATACAGTCATGCTAATATGGTGCCTGCAGGTAACATGTTGTTTGTTTCCGGACAAGTAGCTAAAGATGCTAAAACAGGCGTGCTTGTTTTAGATAATATTAAAAATGAAACTCAGAAAGTAATGGAGAATGTATCGGCTATTTTAAAAGAAGCAGGCATGGATTTAAAACAGGTTGTAAAGACAACCATCTTTATGAAAAACCTGGATGATTTTGCAGCGATGAATGAAGTGTACGGATCTTTTTTTACAGGTAATTTCCCTGCAAGAGAAACCGTTCAAGTAGTTAGATTGCCTTTGGATGTAAACGTGGAGATATCAGTGATTGCCGTTGGATAAAAACAAAAAAAAGCGTTGAATAATTATTCAACGCTTTTTTTAATGATGATGGTTTTAATTATAATGCCTGAGAAAAACCTTCTCTGATTTCATCAGCAGCGTATTCGCCACCATATAATTTATCTTTAATTGAGCTGAAACTTTTAATCGTTTTCTCTACATCTTCCATCGTGTGTAAAGCTGTTGGAATTAAACGTAAAATAATCATTCCCTTCGGAATTACCGGATATACTACCATTGAGCAGAAGATACCATGATTTTCGCGTAAATCAATAACCATGTTTGTTGCTTCTGGAATAGAACCACGCATGTAAACAGGTGTTACAGGTGTATTGGTGACACCAATATCAAAACCTGCATCAACCAAGCCTTTTTGTAAAGCTTTCGCAACTTCCCATAATTTAATGCGATATTCCGGGTGTTTGTTAATTAATTCCAACCGCTTTAATAAGCCATATACCAAAGGCATTGGCAAGGATTTAGCAAATATTTGAGAACGCATATTGTATCTCAAATACGTAACTACTTGTTTGGAAGCACAAATAAATCCACCGATTAAGGCAAATGATTTAGCAAACGTTCCAAAATAAACATCAATACCATCTTGGCACCCTTGCTCTTCGCCAGTGCCACCGCCAGTTGGACCCATTGTGCCAATACCATGAGCATCATCCACAAATAAACGGAAGTTGAATTTTTTCTTTAATGCAACAATTTCTTTTAATTTGCCTTGGTCGCCACGCATACCAAACACACCTTCAGTTATTACTAAGATACCACCACCGGTTGTTTCAGCTAATTTTGTAGCACGTTCTAATTGCTTTTCGCAATCTTCAATATCGTTGTGTTTAAACACATAACGCTTACCCATGTGTAAACGAACACCGTCTAAGATACAAGCATGACTTTCTGCATCGTATACAATCACATCATGTCTATCAACTAATGAATCAATAGCTGATACCACTGCTTGGTAACCGAAATTACAAAGAATCGCATCTTCTTTTCTTGATAAAGCCGCTAAGCCTCTTTCTAATTCTTCGTGCATATCAGAGTTTCCGCTCATCATACGAGCACCCATAGGTAAGGCTAACCCAAATTTAGCAGCACCTTCTGTATCTGCCTGACGAACTTCGGGATGATTAGCAAGGCCTAAGTAATTATTTAAACTCCAGTTTAATAAGGATTTCCCTCTGAAATTCATGTGAGGCGCAACATCACCTTCTAATTTTGGAAAGGTAAAATAACCGTGAGATGCTTTAGAATGCTCTCCGATAGGTCCCATGCTTTTTTCTATTTTTGAGAATATATCTTTCATAACAATTTTTGAATTAGAGATTTTTTGAATGAGTTAATTAGAAATTTATTTAATCGTCTAAAATTAGTAATTTGGTACCAATATACGAAACTGTATTTTTATTTTTAATAAAATTAGTTTTTGTCTTTTAAATCCCTTGAATCTTCATTATCCCTCCAGTCTATTCAATCCCTCCCGTCTATTCAATCCCTTCAGTCTTTTGAGTCCCTTTCAATTAAATGATTTTTTTTATGACTCTTAGCATGTGTGTGTATTTTTTCGTATCGGAGTTAAAGATGCCGTAATGGTCAAATTTATCAATACGTACGGACCCACTGGCGTGTATGATGTGCTGATTATCTAATATTAATCCAACATGCACAATAGCGCCTTGTTCATTATCAAAAAAAGCCAAATCACCGGCATCGGCTTCTTCTACAAAACTAAGCGGAACGCCTAATTCCACTTGCTGACTAGCGTCTCGAGGTAAGGTATAACCATTTAATTTGTAAACTATTTGTGTAAATCCCGAACAGTCAATGCCAAAAGGGCTTCGTCCACCCCACAAATACGGCGCATTTAAAAACACATAGGCTGTTTGTTTGAGATCTTCAATAGATTTATTTTGAGTAATATCGGTCGTTTGCCCTTCAAAGGAATAGCTAATATCGCCAATGGTTACCTTATTATCTTTAAAATTAGGCAATGAAGCACCAATAGTAATAGGGAAAACGGCCTTACTGGTCGTATTACTAATCACTTGCACCAATTCGGAGCTAAGTGTTTGAATGGTTAGATTTTTAAATTCAGTTTGAGTTAAGCGAGTATGTTGCTTAGCGCTAATCCAACAAGGATAGTGATCGAAATTAGTGATAATGCTCAACCAGTCTTCTTTATCTTCAATAATGGTATAGGTTTCGCCAAATACCAGTTGGGTAACCATTTCGCTGGTGCTACTGGGCTCTTTCCGACAAGGAATAACGCTTAATGTACAAATACCAAAATTCATCGGAGCTAAATTATGTTTTGTTTTATAAATATGGAATGGTTTGGTAAATAGTTATTCACTTTGGAGTATTAATTAGGTTTATACTTAAAAATCAGTGTTTTTCTTTCTTTTTTACTTTCTTTTTCCATAGATGAAAAAGAAACAATCACGCCTTGGCGTGACAAGTCAAAAATATGCCCTACGCTCCTCTCGGAATTCTACGATTTTCACGTTTCTCTATCGCTACACTAAAACCTTGAATTCTCGATTCACTGCTTCTCCGCCCGCATTTTTGACAGTCCAATGCTCTTGTTCTATTCGATATTTTCTTAAATACAATCTGTTTCATTTGATTATAAAAGGTAAAATAATATCTAATTGTAATTTCTCACTGACACTAATTAGCCCAAAAGATTCATATCTTTGCCCCTCTAAGCACATGAACGAATTCAGAGAAGCATTACTCATCAAATTATCTATTCCTATCTATACGGTTGTTATTGGTATTGAAATCTTATATAGTTATTGGCACCAAAAAAAGTATTATTCAGCTAAAGGATTATTATCTAATATTTATTTAACCATACTTAATTTTTCGTTGGATATTTTAGTACGTGGTATCTGTTTGGGCGTGCTATGGTTTTTTTATCAATTTCAGTTTTATAATATTGACAAAACAACACATCCAATCTTGTATTGGACTGTTTTACTTATTTCCCAAGATTTTTTATTTTATTGGCTTCATCGTGTAGATCACTACTGCCGCTTGTTTTGGGCAGTACATGTGACGCATCATTCATCAGAAGAATTTAATTTAACGGTCGGATTTCGTTCCTCTGTTTTTCAACCCTTGTATAGGTTCATGTATTTTATTCCTTTATCGTTAGTAGGGTTTAATCCGTTAGATGTGATGTTTATGTATGCGGCTACTCAAATTTACGGGATACTGATACATACTAAAACAGTAGGGAAATTAGGTATGATAGAGTGGGTAATGTCTACTCCGTCTCATCATCGTGTGCATCACGCCAGTAATACGATATACCTTGATAAAAACATGGGCATGGTATTTATTATTTGGGACAGATTATTTGGAACTTTTGCAAAAGAGGAGAAACAAGAAAAAGTAGTGTATGGATTAACCCAAAATATCAACACTAACAATCCCGTAACGATGGTGTTCCACGAATGGAAAGCAATGGGAGATGATCTGAAAAAAGATACTACATTTAAAGATAAATTATATTATGTGTTTGGCCCTCCAGGATGGAGCCATGATGGTAGCAAACAAACAGCCAAGCAAATGCGAGATGCCTTGAATAAAAAAGATTTTGATAAATAGTGTCAGCAAGAAAACGCCAATTTCAGCGTTGAGCTCGCCTAAAAAATTAGTCATTTACTTTAGTAAACTCCTATTTTTTTAGGTTTCGCTCGCCTTGAACTTGACGTTTTCTTTCAGCCACTTTAACTTTTTAATGTCGAATAATTTAAAATAATAGTTTAACACTCAGCAAATGTGTTAAATTTATTAGAACATTCATCCCGATAGATATATGGGGATGAAAAACACTCTCAAAAGGTTAATTTTACTATCATTACAGAGTTTTCATGATAGCACCAAATAGATCAATAATTCATTTTCAGTAATTCTTTTAAAATTTCAGTTCAAACACGTGAAGCTGGTTGAGGTAATGATAGGAAATAGAATAACCATAACTATCTAATATGCTTTTGGTGATGGATAACCCTATGCCTAATGAGTCTATAGAGGAATCATCTTTCTTAAAACGCACAAATAAATCTTTAGGATCAATGGTTAATGGTTTGCCACTATTACTTATGGACAAAGTCTGTTGATTTAAATGTATTGAAATTTTACCACTTTCTACGTTATGCCTAATCGCATTTTGCAACAAATTAGAAATTAAAATGTCTGCTAATGCTGCATTCATATTGATTGTTACATCAGCATCTATCGCTACGTCCAAACTTATTTTTTTAGATTGTATCACATCTGCGTATTGACGAGTGACTTTATCAATGATGGTTTTAAAACTAATAGAACCACTTTCTTTAAATTGATGATTGTCTATTTTTGACAATAAAATCAATGCCTTATTAAGAGAGGCTAGCTTTTTAGTGGTGTTTTCAATGGCTTGTAAATGGTTCATTTCCTCTTCTTTTAAATGAGGCGATTGTATTAATAGATCTAAATGTGCTTTGATAACCGCTAAAGGCGTTTGCATTTCATGAGATGCATTTTCGGTAAATTCTTTTTGTTGTGAAAAATCGGAGTAAATTTTTTCAGTCATTTTATTTAAGGCGTCGTTAAGTTGATTAAACTCCAAAGTATTAACTGTTGCAAAATGACGTTGCTCGTGATTCTTTATTTCATAAGAGTTTAAGCCATGTAGCGTTTTATAAAAGGGTTTCCAAAGTAGTTTAGAAAGCAACCAATTCACCAATAAAAAACCGATTACCAAAAAGCTAATGATTAAACCAAAGGCAGAAAATAAGCCTTCCATTAATTCATCTTCTTCTAAAGTTGTTTTAGAAATGGTAATTAAATAGGTTTGATTATTGTATGTAAAATAACTTTTGAGTACTCTGTGGTTTACATATTCTTGTTCTGTTTTGTCATAAATAGACACGTCAGAATAGATGTCGTTTGTTTCACTTGATTTTACAGGAGTTACCGTTGATAGACTATCTGTACTTAAGAATAAGGAATGAGGTTTTTTAAAGCTTTTAATTAAATTGTCTGCATATATTTTTTCTTTTTGTAAAGATTCATCGGTGCCATCTCTCAATTCATGTTGAATTAAGTAATATGAAAATACGCCTGCAATTATCAATAAAGGCAAGCTAATAAGAAGATAGTATATTAATGTTTTACTAATTAGTTTCACGTGTGGATATTATTGTTTTTTAATTGTCGCTTGGTATACTCAATTTTATATAAGAACTTTTAGTAACGGCAAACATGAGTATTTTATACACTAATTTTAAAATTATAACCTATACCATAAATGGTTTGCACATAATCCACACAACCTTTCTCCGCTAATTTCTTTCTTAAATTTCTGAGATGTACATAAATAAAATCATGACTATCTATCTGATCAGAGTCGTCGCCCCAAAGATGCTCTGCTATTGCGTTTTTTGACACTACTCTGTTTTTATTTGAAACAAAAAACAGTAATAGGTCATACTCTTTAGCGGTTAAATTAACAGGTTCGTTATGAACTTTTACGGCTCTTTCTTCAGGGATAATTGTAATTTCGTTGACTTCAATTAATTTATTACCATCAAAATTTCTTCGTCTGATCAGTGCTTTAATTCTCGAATTTAATTCGGCTAAATTAAAAGGTTTCGCTAAATAATCATCAGCCCCTAAATCAAGCCCCATAATTTTATCGTCGGAAGAGTTTTTCGCAGAGATAATAATAATACCTGCTTTTGAATGATTTTGTTTTAATTGTTTGATGAGGTCTAATCCATTGCCTTGGGGTAAAGTGATATCAACTAAAATGCAATCATAATCATAAACTTCAATCTTTTCAAGTGCTTTTGAATAATCGGAAGCAGATTCAATTACATAGCCTTCCTGATGAAGGTATTGTTTCATCGACTTTCTAAGCTCGGGTTCGTCTTCTATGATTAAAATTTTCATCGAGTAAATATAAAGCTATAATCTTAACAGAATCTTAATTGTAAAATGTAGAAATGTTAATTAACATCTTTATGAAATCGCAGTGTCTGATAAGAAATCTACAAGTTCGAGGCTTACCATACCGCCCCAGCGTTATAAATAATGGGAGTTTGCTTGCTTTTACTGAGCGATGGTTACTGAGCGGAGTCGAAGTAAGTTGAAGTATCGCAAATGACCATTTTTAAGGTGAGCACAACAAAGGAATTGAAGTTTTCTTGCAGCCACTAATAAACGACAGCCACTCGCACTATTTTTAAAAAGCGTTTTTTGTAGTAAGGAGATTCTTTGTAAGTAGAAATTTTTACACCAGATTTCTTTTTATTGGATGAGCTATGAATGAATGTTAATTCTTCACCTTGTTTTGATATGATAATTCCAACATGCCCTGGATTTCTGTTTTCATTATTAGTGCCTGTAAATACAATCACATCGCCAATTTTGCAGGAATCAACTTTTATTTCTATACAACAAGAACCATAATCTATAGATGAACGTGATACTTTAATATTAAAATGATTAAATACATAGTAAACAAACCCGGAACAGTCAAATCCAACTTTTGGATTTATGCTTGCGTATTTATAATTGACGCCTAATTGTTTTTTGCAAAATTTCAATAAACTATCCGCCCTTACACGGTCTTTAGGAGAGGTAAAATACTTAACAGAAGTACCCGCTCCTTTGGCTACAATTACTAAAAAAACAATTATGTATATGATATGCTTGATCTAATAAAGATAAATTAAATTACATAAGTAATGTTACATAAATGACTGATTTAACTGGAAGGAATGATTAATCGATTGATTACTGAAAAATTATTTTAAGATACGCTGATTTATTAACTCTGTAAAATAATAGCGCTCACCCTTATATATAGCAATGATAAAGGCATCTTTAATGCCATTATTTTTTGCTCTGAACAAGATAGCATTTGTTTCATTTAGCGTATTAAAACCACCTAATGTAAAACGGGTTATATTATCAGAAAAAATTTTTCGTTGAGCTTTTGGTAAACCTATTAGTTTGGAGTAATTGAAATTTTCAATAAGTTTATATGCGCCAATTTGAACGGTATAATATAAACTATCAACAACAGTATTGCCGAACTTATAAAATAGTTCATCTTGAGTTAAGCCAATGCTGGTAAAGTCATCAGGTTTAAGTTCTGATGAATCAACTTTTGCATAATTTAATTTCAAGAATTCATCGGAAAATAATTCCGTATTAATTTCAATTTCCGCAAAGGAATCTATTTTGGCAGTAGAGATATCTTTAGTAATGGTTTTGTTCAGGTAACGGTAAACAATTTCGTATTCGTTCCCAGAAGGTAGATTTACTAGGTAATTTCCAGTAATTGAGTTGGAATTAAATATTCCTGAAAAATCTTTTCGGTTTAATTTTGAACGAACAAAAATAGTAGCTTTAATAGGTTCATTATCGTAAGTTATATTTCCTGTAATCAAAACTAATGCACTAGGTTTACCAAATAATCCAGGTTCAACCATGTAAATATCTTGTTGCCCTAGCCCATCTTTTCTTTCTGACGAGTAATAACCCCTTTCTCCATCAGATGAAACAACGTAAAATTTATCATCCTGTGTGGTATTGACTGGCTTACCAACATTATAAGGCATAGACCATTTACCTTGTTTTATTTCACTTTTAAAAATATCATAACCACCAAAGGTGTTATGTCCGGTTGATGCAAAAAACAAGGTCTTCCCGTCGGAGTGCACAAATGGCGCATCTTCATCGTACTTCGTGTTTATTTCAGAGCCTAAGTTTTTAACATTACCCCAAGTTCCATCTGGCATTAGTTGGGCAAAATATATATCTCTTCCTCCGAAACCGCCTTGGCGTTCACTTGAAAAATAAATTATTTTTTCGTCAGGAGATAAGCACATACTTCCTTCCCAAAAGTTAGAATTAATACCTTTCACTTTTTCAGGAATACT
>JAYVDU010000606.1:0-23022 GCA_043749245.1 Bacteroidota bacterium
ATTTGGCCGTCTTGAGCTAAATCAGCAATTTTTAAATCTAAAATACCGCTTTGTTGTGTTCCGTCTAAATCGCCGGGGCCACGTAGTTTTAAATCCACTTCACTAATTTCAAAGCCATCATTAGTGCGCACCATGGTTTCCATTCGGAGTTTACTATCAGCTCCTAATTTATAAGAGGTCATTAAAATACAATAGGATTTGTCAGCTCCACGACCTACTCTACCGCGCAATTGGTGCAATTGAGAAAGCCCAAAACGTTCGGCACTTTCAATCACCATCACAGATGCATTTGGAATATTAACGCCTACCTCGATAACCGTTGTTGCCACCATAATTTGAGTTTCGCGTTTAATAAAACGGTTCATTTCAAATTCCTTTTCGGCAGATTTTAATTTACCATGTACAATACTGATTTGATATTGAGGTGGCGAAAAGTCATCCAACAGGGCATCATAGCCATTTTGTAAATTTTGAAAATCTAATTTTTCACTTTCCTGAATAAGTGGATAAACAATATACACTTGTCGGCCCAACGCAATTTCCTGTTTCATAAAGCCAATTAAACGGAGGCGTTGGCTTTCCATAAAGTGCATGGTTGTAATAGGTTTACGGCCTGGCGGTAATTCATCAATAACGGATGTATCTAAATCGCCATATAAGGTCATCGCTAGCGTTCGCGGGATGGGCGTTGCCGTCATGATTAATATATGTGGAGGCTGTGAATTTTTTTTGTGAAGCTTAGCACGTTGCGCTACACCAAAGCGATGTTGTTCATCAATCACAACCAATCCTAAATTTTTAAACACTACAATATCTTCAATTAAGGCGTGTGTGCCAATTAAAATATGAATATCTCCTGCTTGCAATTGCTGATGCAATAGTCGTCGTTCCTTGGTTTTAGTCGATCCTGTGAGTAAAGCAACTTTTATTCCGATGGGTTCAACTAACTCATGTATGGTAATAAAATGTTGTTTGGCTAAAATTTCGGTAGGTGCCATTAGGCAGGATTGAAAGCCATTGTCACACGCTAATAACATTGATAGTAAAGCTACTAACGTTTTCCCGCTCCCCACATCACCTTGCACTAATCGATTCATTTGCTTACCAGAACCCATGTCAATTCTGATTTCCTTCACTACGCGCTTTTGCGCAGAGGTTAATTCAAAAGGAAGATAGTGATTATAAAAATCAGTAAAAATTTCTCCAACTTTAGAAAACACAAAGCCTCTAACCGTTAGGGTTCGAATAGACTGATTGCGTAATAGTTTGAGTTGTAAAAAAAATAACTCTTCAAATTTCAAGCGATAGCGGGCTTTATCTAATAATTCTTTCGAATCCGGAAAATGAATTTGCTTCATCGATTCGCATCGAGACAAAAAATGAAAGTCTTGAATGATAGATGACACAAGCGTTTCAGGGATAGATTGCTCCGTAATTAAGGTGTGTAAATTTCTTTGAGCTCTTCGGATGCCATCACTATCCAAACTTTTAAATTTTAATTTTTCGGTGCTATGGTATACTGATTGAAAAGCTGACTGATTGACTAAAACCAATTCATTTACAATTTCAATATCAGGATGTGCCATATTAAATCGCCCATTAAACGACGTAGCTTTGCCGTAAACGATGTATTCGTTATTGGCTTTTAGTTTCTCATACATCCATTTATAGCCCTGAAACCAAACTAATTCCAATACACCTGATCCATCTTTAAATTTAGCAACTAACCGTTTGGTACGTTTATCACCTATAACTTCCAATTCTACAATATGCCCTCGTAACTGATAATAAGCAGAGTCTTCCGTTACCTCTCTCACACTTTGAAACTGTGTTTTATCAACGTATCTGAATGGATAGTGTGTGAGAAATTGTTGGTACGAATATATGGCTAATTCTTTTTGTAAGGCTTCAGCACGTTGAGGCCCAATCCCCTTCAGGTATTCGATAGGGTAATCAAGTAATGATGTATATGGATGCTGATTCACTCTTGTAAAATTACAATTCATTGGGCGCTTATACAATTTCTGAGATGCAATTTATAAACACTCAACTTTAAATAAAAACTAATTAGATGCTGTATAAGACTATCTAACGAGCGAAACAGATCACGTTTTAAGAAATGTATAATAGAACAAGAGCGTAGGATTGTCAAAAATGCGAGCAGTGGAGAGGTGAAACGAGAATTCAAGATTTTAGTGTAGCGATAGCGGAACGTGAAAATCGTAGAATTCCAAGAGGAGCGTGGCGCATATTTTTGACTTGATTTTTTGTTTCTTTTTCATTTAAGGAAAAAGAAAATAAAAAATATTCCACTAAATGTAACGATAAGTTGATTTATAAACACTCAACTTTAAATAAAAATAAAAACCAAATTAGATCACAATACTAGAATAACTTACTTTTACTGCGTCATTCATTATTTAGCTAGTGTTTAAAAAAGCAGGGTTCATCATATTTATAGTGTGTCGTTTAACTGTAAGCGCACAGTTTTTGGATACCTTAAAATCAATCACACGTCAAAGACCTAGTATTGATGCACGATTGGAAACACGAAACTCTTTTTTTGAAAATAGTAGAGCGAAGGTAACTGGAGTAAGGTTAGGGTTAATTTTTCAAAAAAAATTTAGAGTAGGTGTTGGCTATAGTTGGTTGAGTTCCGATGTTTACAAAAAAATAGTAATCACCAACTATTTAGGAAACAAAGACACCGCCAATAATTACTTAAAACTTGGGTACATAGCGTTTTATACCGATTTTGTGTTTTATAAAACAAAACGGTGGCAAGTGAGTGTTCCTTTACAGTGGGGCGCTGGCTTTACTTGGTTTAAATATAATAATGGTGCGCAATACATAGCATCATCTAAAGACTATTTGTTATTATATGAGCCTGGTATTTCAGTGCAATTTAAGATTTTCAGATGGTGCGGTTTAGGAACCGACATTGCTTATCGCTTTACCTTACAAAACAATCGAGAACTTCGAAACAAATTAAATTCCCCAACCTATGGATTTAAGTTTTTAATATGGTTTGATCAGTTGTATTATATAGGGTTCCCAAAATCTAAACTCAGTAAAAAGTATGTGGCTGCTGATTGGTAGTGTTTATATAGTGCCACTTGGGTTTAGAAATACTGAAAGTGATTATTTAGTAAATGCAAAAAAAGTAAGAAGAGATAAAAAAGATTTATTCATAATAATGAGTTAATTTTAACTTATTAAATTTCAACAATTCTACACATGAAAACATTAACTATTATTACAGCAACGGCGTCAATATTGCTAGCGTCAGCTTTTACTATTTACCAGTCTGTAAATTATAAAGTGAAAGATGATGCTTATGCAATCAAAATTAAAGGCGGCAAAGTGGAAGGCACATTTAAAGGGTTAAAAGCAAGTATTTCATTTAATGAAGCATCTCCGGAAACTTCCAAAATTATTGCCACTATTGATGCCTCATCCATTGAAACGGGTAATAGTCTTAAGGACAAACACGCCAAATCCGAAAACGGATTAAATGCAAACGTATTTTCAGTAATAGGTTTTGAATCAACAAGCATTACAGGAAAAGCTGGTGTTTATGAGGCTCAGGGAAAATTAACTTTAAAAGGTATTACTAAAATAGTAAAATTACCTTTCATATTTGAACATAAAGGAACAGCATATTTGTTCAAAGGAAAATTAACGATAGTGCCAAATGACTATAATGTAACAAAGGCTGGTACTCCTGATGTGCTGGAAATAGATTTAACGATTCCTGTTACAAAATAAAGTCTGTTGTAATTATTTTTATTGTCTATTTATCAAGTACTTAGATCAATTTTATAAAATAATTTCAATTTTTTGTATTACGTTAAATCCAAACTCCCATAGGTATCGTAAATGTTTTTAGTAAATTTAAAACAAATTTAACTTTAAAACCAAAGAAAATGAAAAAAAGACAACTACTTTCAAGTACGTTATTTGCAATGCTTTTCGCATTCAACGCTAACGCAAACCATCTAAAAGATAATCTTTTAGTTACGGCTAAATTAAATGGAGCGCAAGAAGTTCCATCTGTTACTACAAATGCTCTAGGTGTTGGTAGTTTTATGATTAACGCAACTAGAGATACAGTTTGTATTAATATCAGTGTTACGGGATTAAGTGGAGCTATCACTGGTATTCATATCCATGATGGACTTGCTGGAATTAATGGGGGGGTATTTAAAGATTTGACACCTTTCGTGTCTGGAAATAAAATTACAGCAAAACTTACTGGCGCAGATGCTTCTGCTGCTAATATATCAAAGTTTCTTAGTGGTAAATTTTATGTGAATGTTCATACAGCAGCTAATCCAAATGGTGAAATCAGAGGTCAATTGTACCTTGAAACTGACTGGAGTTTTTCTGTCATGATGAATGGAAGTCAAGAAACACCTTCTGTAACAACTACAGCTTATGGAGTAGGTGTATTCAATTTATCTAAAGATTTATCAAAAATTAATTTCAATGTTATTACACAAGGATTAAATGGAACAACTTCTGGTGCTCATTTGCATTATGGTGCTCCTGGAGCATCTGGAGGCGTTGCGGTTAATTTATCTTCTAATGTAAATGGAAATGTTATTTCTGGAGTTATTGCTAATCCAACCACAATGTTAATTGATAGTATGATGGCTGGTAGAATATACTTTAACGTGCACAATGCGGCAAATGCTGGAGGTGAAATTAGAAGTCAATTAAAAAATTCTAAACAATATTTGTATTTTGATGCATCTATTGATGGTTCCCAAGAAGTACCATCTAATCCTACCATGGCAAAAGGATCTTCTACTATTAAAATGAATACAACATTTGACACATTATGGTACGATGTTGCTATTGATGGTTTAAGTGGAGTTATCACAGGAGCACATTTTCACAATGCAATTAAAGGTGTTAATGGTGGTGTAGAATTTGATATGTCGCCAGATATTATGGGAAATCGCGTAATGGGTAAAATTACTGGTGCTGCACTTACAAAAACACTTGTGAATAAATTTTTAAGAGGAGAAATTTATGCTAATTTTCATACAACGGCTAATGCTGGTGGCGAAGTTCGTGGTCAAGTATATCGTTTAGCTCGTGAAGGCTACACCTATTTAATGAATGGCACGCAAGAAACACCTATGGTTACTACTTCAGCAATGGGTTCAGGAATAGTTTCTATCGATCGTGATCAAGACAACGCTCACTATATGTTTGTTGCTAGCGGATTAACATCAGCAGGTGCACATTTCCATAAAGGAGCAATGGGACAATCAGGTGGAGTAATTTATGATTTATCTTCTTTTTATATGAACAATGGCGCGTTCGGTTACTGGAAAAGTACTGATAGCTCTCCATTTACATTAGCAAATTCATTGCAATTCAGAGGCGATAGCGTTTATGTAAATATTCATACATCAACTAACGCTAATGGAGAAATCAGAGGCCAAGTATTAAATGGTTTCGAATGTTATAATGCATCATCTACTGGTATCGACGAGCATTCTAACGTTTCAGGTTTCAGTTTATTTCCTAATCCAACAACTGGAAATGTAACAGTAAGTTTTAATGTTTCAAATGTAAATTTGACAACTATAATTGTGTTAGATGTTTTAGGTAAAGAAATCTATAATCAAACAATTGATGTTACATCTAATATCAACCACAAAACGATTGATTTAAAAGCTTTTTCAAACGGTTTATATTTTGTGAAAATAATAAATGGTAATGATCAAGTAATTCAAAAAATTATTAAAAACTAATTCAATAGTTAAACTTAAAAAGGGCGAATACTTACTTGTATTCGCCTTTTTTTATAACCAATATATTTTAAAATCTGTGATTATGAAAACGTTCAACCTATTAAGTATAATTACTAGTGTTTTTTTATTAGCTATGATGTGGAGCTGTAAATATGGGAAAGTAAAAGCCCCTGATGTTTTAATAGCGGTTGATGACAGCTGCGGTACTAATCCGTTATACTCTCAAAAAGTTAACCCAATTATTATTAATGCATGTGCTTTATCAGGCTGTCATGTTACATCTGGCTTTAAAGATTTTTCAAGTTATCAAGCTTTAAAATCAGAAATTGATACTAAAGGCGTTGCTTATTTTTTATCAAGAATCGGTCCTGGAGGAGGAATGCCGCCGTCATATTCAGCTGGTCCAAAAACTATTTCAACTTGTGATTATAATAAAATTAAAATATGGTTAGAGGCAGGTTATCCAAATAATTAATATTTATAAAAATTTTAGGATATAGTTGATTTTTTTAAATCCAACCAAAGAATTTTATCGTTAATATATTAAGCCTTAAAAAACAAAATCAAAAAAAAATTAATGTTAGCTGCAGCCTTATTATCTTTAGGCTTATCGGTAAATACAAAATCAACTTCCTCTGAAGGTCAATAAAAAACTGTATTGAATTAACGAACATGGAAAAAATCTAAAATAGGTACTTGGATGGCTGTAAAAATTTGATATAAATTAAATCCTAAAGATGCAACAGTATAGATATCAGTAGATGGCAAAAAAAACGGGATGCAGTTAAAGACGGTATGCGACAGGATAAGGAAGTAAAGTGGCTTAAAATAGTAGCTTAAGACCTTAAATGACCTACTGACGGAGTAAAAACATGGGCAACTGTACCTAAGTGGGAATAGGAAGATGCTAATGGTAAATGGTATAAGTTTGATGCTAGATGGAATGTTTGGATAGCTTAATTTATCTGAATCAATTTACAAAATAACAGCTTAAAACTGTACTGTTGTTTTTTTGTTTATGTAATTATTGTATCTTTCGCCTATATTTTGGCGACTAAACAAACATATCATCAAGACGAATTAATTATTCTTATCAGAGAACGAAACCAGAAAGCGTTTGCGTATCTATATGATAATTACTCTCAAGCACTGTTTGGTGTTATTGACTCTATCATTAATAATCAGGAAGAATCAGAAGATGTTTTGCAAAATACATTTTTGAAAATTTGGAATAATTTCGATAGTTATGATGCCAGTAAAGGACGCCTATATACATGGATGTTAAATATTGCCAGAAACTTAGCAATCGATAGTACAAGATCAAAACATGAAAAAATAAAAAATAAAATCCAAGAAGCCACAGATTTCGTATATCATAAAAATAACTTATATATCGAAGACATGGCGCATGAAACTATTGGACTGAAAAGAATGGTAGATAGCTTAAAAGAGAATCAGCGAGAAATTATTGATTTAAGTTATTACCAAGGATATACACAGGAAGAGATTTCCAAAAAATTAAATATCCCTTTAGGAACAGTTAAAACTAATGTAAGACAAGCTATTTTAAAATTAAGAAGTTTTGTTAAAGAAGAAATTAATGTGAGTGAATTAAGAATAAAAAATGACTAATGTTAAAGAATATATAAATTCCGGTATACTGGAAATGTATGTTTTAGGAAATACAAACCTAGAAGAGACAAACGATGTAAATGAAATGGCTCATTTGCACGAAGAAATTCGCTTTGAAATAGAAGAAATTACGAATACATTAATATTATACTCTGCAGATACTACAAAAAAACTAAGTGCTGGCTTAAGACCCTTTGTAATTGCAGTAGTTGATTATACAGAACGATTAAAGTCAGGTGAGCCGGTGACGGAGCCTCCAACACTCTCTCAAAATTCTAAAGTGGATGATTTTAAAGAGTGGACAGATAGGATTGATATGTTTTTACCAGAAGACAGCGGAGATATGTATGCTAAAATAATTGGATTTACACCACAGGCTACAACTGCTATTTCATGGGTAAAGACAATGTCTGCGATAGAAGTACACGATAATGAATATGAACGTTTTTTAATTTTAGAAGGTTCTTGTGAAGTCATAATTGGTGGTGAAAAGCATCAATTAGTTGCTGGTGATTATTTAGAAATACCTCTTCACATAGGACATAGCTTAATTGTTACTTCGATTATACCTTGTAAATTTATTTTACAACGTATTGCTGCTTAAACCTGATTTTTTTAACAATATTAAGTTTACTTAATATTTATAAGTTTATTTTTTGGTTAATAGCATTCACACAATTTACACCATCCATAGCAGCACTTACAATTCCGCCCGCATAGCCTGCTCCTTCTGCGCAAGGGTATAAATTTTTTAGTTGAACGTGCTGTAACGTAATTTTATCTCTAGGTATACGTACAGGCGTCGATGTACGAGATTCCACTCCAACAATAATAGCTTCATTGGTTACATAGCCTCGCATTTTGTTATTAAAGGCTTTAAATCCCTGTTGTAAATTAATCGCAATTTGTTTGCCTAATACGTCGCTCATTTGCACAGATGCTACTCCTGGCTGATAAGAACAATCAATTAGTTGTTTACTTATTTTATTATTTGTGAAGTCTAATAAATTTTGTGCTGGTGCAGTTTGTGTTTTGCCGCCCATTATCCAGGCTTGATGCTCAATATCTTTTTGTAACTGCAATCCAGCTAAGGCACCGTGTTTTTTGTAGGGTTCAAAATCTTTTAGTTCTAAACCTACAACGATGCCGCTATTGGCATAGGGATTATTTCGTTTTGAAGGACTCCAACCATTGGTAACCACCTCAGTTTGTGCAGTTGCGCATGGCGCTATAATTCCACCAGGACACATGCAAAAAGAATATACGCCATAATCTTTAGCTTGATGAACAAGGCTATAAGAGGCAGCTGGCAGGTATTCACGCTTTTCAATGACTTCTTTAATGTTATTACAACTGTATTGAATACTGTCTACATAGTCTTGAGCATGCTCTACACGAACACCTATGGCAAAAGGCTTTGCTTCTATGGCAATATTTTTTTGATTTAATAATTCATAAATATCACGTGCTGAATGCCCTGTTGCTAAGATGATATTTTCGGAGGTATGTTCGATCGTTGTGTGTTTCTCGCTCTTCTTCCCTTCGACTTCGCTCAAGTTGACAGCTCGAAGTGACAGACTTGAATCCATACTATTAGATTTTTCTATAAGTATTGATTTTACAGTATCTCCAGCGTAATTAATATCAATTAATTTTGAATTGAAATGAATTTCGCCACCATGTTGTAAGATGGTTTCACGCATGAAACTAATAATTTTTGGCAATTTATTGGTGCCTATATGTGGATGCGCATCTATTAATATTTCGGTAGATGCCCCATGAACTACAAATGTTTTTAAAATATGTTCTATGTCGCCTCGCTTACTTGATCTTGTGTAAAGCTTGCCATCACTGTATGTTCCGGCACCACCTTCGCCAAAACAATAATTACTTTCTTCGTTGATGAGGTGTAATTTGTGTATGGCTGCTAAATCTCTTCTACGTGCTTGTACATCTTTTCCTCTTTCAAATATAATAGGTTTAATGCCTAACTCTAAACAGCGTAAGGCTGCATATAAACCGGCAGGGCCCGCACCAATAATCGTAATCACATGTTTAGATGTCGACACATCTTTGTAATCCATGACAATAGCTTCATCAATAACGGGCTCGTTAATAATAACTTCTACCTTTAAATTAATTTTTATATTATGGGAACGCGCATCAATACTGCGTTTGAGTGGCTTTATAAAAAAAGTATCGCTTTCTTTTAATCCTAAACCTTCTCCAACTTCTTGTTTTAGGAGTTGCTCATTAAAGGCAACGTTTGGAGGGAGTACTAATTGTATTTCTTTTTTCATGTTTGGTTGGAAGATGTTTATTCTTCAGATTAATTCAAGTGCTATCCTTCAAAGGTGATTGAAAAGATGACCATTTTAGAATTTATTTTATCTATACTATTACTGAAAATATTATTTTGTTTTTGTAATAAATTTTTAGTGCCGTTTATCAGCTTTAACTCTAAACCTAATTTAAAGTATTGTAAATAAAAATCTACACCCAAGCCTCCACTATAAAAATAATCGTCGCGTGTTAATTTTATAGCATCGTCTAATTGATTAGCGCCACCAGTAGTGCCACCACCTTTCTTTTTGGACGCTAAATCAAGCGTATAGCCACCACCGATAATGACATAAGCGCCAAAATTATCTAAGCGTTTAGATTGTAATTTGAGTTCGAGTGGAAAAATTAAAAAAGTGGATTCCACACTTTTTTTATACACTTTAGTACTGTCTCGCTTACCATTTTCTAAGGTATATTCTAAATTACGGGAAGCAAAACTAATATTGGGTGTAAAGCGTAATCGTAAGTATTCGTGTATTCTAAAATCAGCAATAATACCAATAGCAAAACCAGGATCTGATTTCGTGTAAATCGTTTTCATGCCATATCTAACACCATCAATCACGCTATCAGGTAAGGCTGAGTTTTTTACAGTATGAACTCTGAAGTCAGTTTTGTTATAGGCTAAAGCAAAACCAAAATGTAATTTATTTTTATAAAACTTGGCCAAATTAACACCACTCTCTTCTTTGTGCTGTGCAACTACTTGATGAAATATCGAGCTAATAAACAGTATATAAAAAAGTTTTTTCAATGTATAACTAACGTTGTAATAAGTTGGTTTAGTATGCTAAATGGAAATATCATTCGTTGATGTTTCTTCTTTATCAGAATTTTCAATAGCTATTGGAGCGATGGGGTGTACAGGTTTAAAAAACCATTTTTGAAACACTAATATAATACCTACACCAAAGGAGATTGCCATATCAGCCACATTAAAAATCGCATTAAAAAACTCAAAAGGTTCTCCCCCCCATATAGGAATCCAAGTAGGAAATCTTCCCTGATAAATTGGGAAATAAAACATATCTACAACCTGCCCATGCAAAAAGCCTGCATAGCCGCCTTCAGTGGGCATAAATTGCGCAACATCATAATCATTGGTTGCACTAAATATCAAACCATAAAAAGCAGAATCAATAATGTTACCCAGTGCGCCTGCTAAAATAAGCGCAACGCAAATAATAAATCCTTTGTGTTCACCTTCATTCACTATTTTTTTAATATAGAAAATTCCAATAAACACAGCTACAATCCGGAAAGCACTAAGCGCTAACTTTCCGTAATTACCCCCAAACTCCAAGCCAAATGCCATACCTGGGTTTTCAGTAAAGGTTATCCGAAACCAATCACCTATTACTCGCGTTACTTCGCCATGAGGATAATGAGATTTAATGTATAATTTAATTACTTGATCAATAAGTAAAACTGCTAAAACAGTAATTATGGGAAGTCTATATTTTTTAAGCATAATGCCTGTAAAAGCAAAAAAAGGTTATCCTGTAAAGATAACCTTTTTTTGAGTTTATGGAATGTATTGTAAGTATTACTGACTTAATTTAGCATCTATTCCTAAAGTAGCATGTGGTACGGAACGTAAACGCTCTTTTGGAATTAATTTCCCAGTAACACGGCAAATACCATAGGTTTTATTTTCGATACGCATTAATGCATTTTTCAAGTTTACAATGTATTTTTCTTGACGAACTGCTAATTGTGCAGTTTCTTCTTTAGATAATACATCTGACCCATCTTCTAATAATTTGAAAGAAGGCGATGTATCGTCCGTTCCATGATTATCAGCATTTGATAACGTTTGTTTTAATAAATCGTAATCGGTTTTTGCTTCTTTTAATTTTTCAAGAATTAATTCTTTAAACTCTAATAATTCTTTATCAGAATAACGGCTTCTATCATCCTTTGTATTTAAGAAAGGTATTGGTTGTGGTGCTTGTGGTTTTTTTATTAAAGGTTTTGTAATGTCAATATGCATTGGTCTGTTACGAATGTATGATTCAGAACCTACGCTTCTTCCTTCATTTTTCTTTCTACGACCACGTCCACGTTTTTCAGGAATTTCATCATCATCATCATCCAATGGAATGCCACCGCCTTCTAAATCCAATACTGGTGGGCCATCTAAGTCAGCTTCTAAAATAACATCATCTTCCTCTTCGGGTTTTTCGTAATCATCTTTTACATCAACATCAGAATCATCTTCCTCTTCTGCTTCTACATCATCCTCTTCATCATCATCCCCTTTTTTTCCTTTTTTGGTTCCTTTAGCAGCTTTTGCTGTTGTTTTTCCACCTTTTTTAGCAACGGCCTCAATAGGCTTACCAGCTGTTTTGGGTTTTGTTATTTCTTTAACAGCTTTTTTCTCAGGTTTAGCAGGTGCTTTTGCAACAGGCTTAACTATTTTTTTCTCAACTTGTTTAGGGGCAGGTTTAGTAGCTTTTGCTATTGGTTTTGGTGCAGTTTTTTTAGTCACAGGTTTTGGTGCGGGTTTTGGTGCAGGTTTTTTAGCTACTACTTTTTTAGCAATAGCTTTTGGTGCTGGTTTTATTACTTTTTTAACGGGTTTACTCGCTTTTTTCACAGGCTTAGAAGCAGGTTTTGATGCTTTCTTCACAGGTTTTGGTGCGGGCTTAGTCGCTTTTTTAGCAAGCTTTACAGTTACTTTTTTAGGAGCGGGCTTGCTTGCTTTTTTTACTGGTTTTACATTTTTTTTTGCCATGATAGCTGAAATAAATTAATTTAACTTTTCTATAGAAATTAGTGTAGAGACAAGTTCATCGACTTCAACAGAATTTGCCGTGGCAGAGGACAAATTATTAACCACTTGTAAATCACCCGTTAAAGTTTCAGCGCAAATATAGTTCAAATTATTTTGAATGGCAGTATCTAACGCATCATTTTGCTGAATTTTTACCAAAATCTTGTCAGTTAGGTTCAAACCACCTTCTTTACGCATGTTTTGGATGCGATTTACTAATTCTCTTGCTAATCCTTCTTCGCGTAACGAATCGGTTAACGTAACATCTAACGCAACCGTTATTTGCTCGCTATTAGCTACTTTCCAGCCTGGAATGTCAATAGGAATAATCTCAACATCCTCAGTTTCTAAGGTAATCACTTCACCCTCCACATTCATGTCAAATTTCCCTGATTTTTCAATTTCCTTGATAATTTGGGCTCCGTGATCGTTAGCGTAAGCCTGAACAGTTTTCATGTGTTTACCACATTTTTTACCTAGGGTTTTAAAATTCAGCTTTAAATTTTTAACGATGTTCACTTGTTCCTCGGTTACAAATTCTAACTCTTTCACATTTACTTCAGCAAGGATAATATCTTTCACTGCTTCAATGTGTTTTTGATAGTCTGCGTCCAAAATAGGAATTTGAATTTTTTGTAAAGGCTGACGAACTTTTAAGTTTTCTTTTTTGCGAATAGATAAAATCATGGAGGAAATTTTTTGCGCCATTTCCATACGTTTTTCTAAATCGCTGTCAATCAATGATAGTGTTGCTTTGGGGTAATTGGTTAAATGTACGGAGTCAGGATTCATCACCCCATCCCTCTCCAAAGCAGAGGAGGTTATTAAGTTTTGATATAACCAGTCTGCAAAAAATGGTGCAATTGGACTCATTAATTGAGATAATACACTTAAACATTCGTGTAAGGTTTCGTAAGCTGCTTTTTTATCATCGCTCATTTCGCCTTTCCAAAAACGACGACGAGATAAACGGATATACCAATTACTTAAATGTTCATCTACAAATTCTTCGATATAGCGAGCTGCTTTGTGTGGCTCGTAGTCTTCGTATTGGGCAGTTACATTATTAATCAAGGAATTTAATTTTGATAAAATCCAACGATCTAATTCAGAACGGTTACTAACGTTTACAAGGTTATTTTTGTCTACATTAAAATTATCTACATTTGCATATAAAGCAAAAAAACCATAGGTGTTATATAATGTGCCAAATAATTTACGTTGAACTTCGCCAATTCCTTCGATATCAAATTTTAAATTATCCCACGGTGCTGCATTAGCAACCATATACCAACGGGTTGCGTCAGCGCCATATTTATCAATGGTTTCAAAAGGATCAATGACATTGCCTAAACGCTTACTCATTTTTACTCCGTTTTTGTCGAGCACCAAACCGTTAGATATTACATTTTTATAAGCGATAGAATCAAAGTTCATGGTAGCGATGGCATGCAAAGTAAAGAACCAACCACGTGTTTGATCTACACCTTCTGCAATAAAATCAGCAGGATAATATTTTCTATCGTCAATAAGTTCTTTATTCTCAAAAGGATAATGAACCTGAGCATAAGGCATAGCGCCCGAATCGAACCATACATCAATTAAATCAGGTTCGCGGAATAATTTTTTACCGTTCTTTTCTAATACAATGCTATCAGCATAAGGCTTATGTAAATCAAAGGTATCGTAGTTTTCTTTGGTGAAATTTCCTGGCACAAATTTACCTAAAGGATTTTCTGTCATGTAGCCTTTAGTAACAGCATTAGTAATGTGGTTTTTTAATTCTTCGGCACTACCAATCACAATTTGTTCAAGACCATCTTCGCTTGTCCAGATAGGAATAGGGATGCCCCAAAAACGAGAACGAGATAAATTCCAATCGTTCAAATTTTCGAGCCAGTTCCCAAAACGACCGGTACCGGTAGCTTCTGGCTTCCAGTTAATGGTTTTGTTTAAGTCTATCATACGGTCTTTTGCCGCCGTTGATTTGATAAACCAGGAATCTAAAGGATAATATAAAATTGGTTTATCGGTTCTCCAACAATGAGGGTAACTATGTTCGTAGGTTTCTTTTTTAAAAAGTTTTCCTTCTTCTTGTAATTTTAAAACAATGCGTTCGTCCACACTTAAGTAGGCTTTCAATTCTTTTATTTTTCCGGCAGCTTCTAAAATTTGTTTTTGTTTTTCAAATTCGATTTGCTTCTCTGCATCTGTATGATAGGCTTCTTTCACGTATTCTTCGCCATACAAAAATGTACCATCTTGTATTTCTGGTAAAAAACGACCACGTTTGTCAACCAAGGTTAAAGAGTCTATTCCGCATTGTTGAGCCACTCTAAAGTCATCTGCACCAAAGCTTGGCGCAATGTGAACGATTCCCGTACCATCGGTGGTAGTAACGAAATCGCCAATAATTAGTTCAAAGGCTTTCCCTTCTGGTTTAACAAAAGGTAATAGTTGTTCGTATTTAATGCCTTCTAAATCAGAGCCTTTGAATTCTTTTATTTTTCTATATTTTGTGTAAGAACCTTTAGCAGATGATGCATTTTGATTATCATAAGTTTGATACCCTCCCCCAAGTCTTTCAATCGTTTCGTTGTTTTCCTCTAAAGAATAACCATCAAAATAATCATCTTGCACATCTTCAGATTTTTTAAAATATTTCTTGTATAAATCTGTTGCAATAATAATAAAAACATTATCTCCGGTTTCTAAAAATGTTTCAACTAAAGAATAATTAATGTCTTTTCCAACGGCTAGTGCTGTGTTAGATGGCAATGTCCATGGTGTTGTCGTCCATGCTGCGAAACGCAACTTGCCATCACTAAACCACTTTTTATTTAATCCAATTTTATTAAAAAACTTGTCTGTGTTTTCGTTTATTCTTGCTTTAAATAAAACCGTTGCCGTTCTATCTTTTACATCCTTATAACAACCCGGCTGATTTAATTCGTGAGAGGATAAGCCAGTTCCCGCAGCAGGTGAGTATGGCTGAATGGTGAAGCCTTTGTATAGTAAGTTTTTGTTATTTAAGTTTTGTAATAACCACCAAACGCTTTCAATGTATTTATTATCGTAAGTAATGTAAGGGTCGCTCATGTCAACCCAATAGCCCATTTGCGCTGTAATGTTTTCCCACTTATCGGTGTATTTCATTACTTCTTTTCGGCAGGCTTTGTTGTAATCTTCTACCGAAATAAATTTTTTGCTATTCGGATTTCCAATGTCTTCTTTGGTAATTCCCAACGATTTTTCTACACCTAATTCTATTGGTAAGCCGTGCGTGTCCCAGCCAGCCTTGCGTTTCACTTGAAAGCCCTGTAAGGTTTTATATCTGCAAAAAACATCTTTAATGGTACGTCCCATCACATGATGAATGCCAGGCAGGCCATTAGCACTTGGCGGACCTTCGTAAAACACCCATGGCGTAGCACCTTCGCGGTTAGAAATAGATTTATTAAAGGTGTCTTTTTCTTTCCAGTATTGTAAAATGTCTTTACTTATTTGTGATAAGTTTAGTTGAGAGTATGTAGGATATTTTTTCATTGTTGTTTTATTTGTTTTTACCACAGAGTCACAGAGGGCACGGAGTAGGTTTGTTACTTTGTTTCTTGGTGGTGAAAATGGAGAGCGAATTTACAAAAAAAGCGATTCAAGACAAAGAATATTACCTGCAATTAAAGGAATTAAGAGTTTTATAGTAACTTTAACGCTAGATATACAAGCTCGTCAAACATGAGATCTGTTGTAAGTGCAGGCAAACGCAAATTATTTAAAAATTCTAAAACTACTAAACGTATTGTATTAGTCGTTTTTACTGCTATTTTAGTATTAGCTTGTTATTCTGTTGTATCCTCTTACTTTATGTATTGCGAGCAATCGCTTAATCGCCTGGATGCTATTGCAAAAACATTGGCTGTTCAAATTGATGGTAATCATCATAAGCTATTGACGGATAACTATAACGTAAATAGAGAAATAAAATCGAATAAAGAAAACGCGCTGTATTACTCTATTCAAAGGCAATTGAAAGAAGTGCAGCAAAAAAATAATTTAAAATCAGAAATATCAACTTTAATTTACAACGATAGTTTAAAGCAATTTTTTTACGTTGTTAATTCCTCGGATAAGCCTTATTACTTAGATATTTATTCTCAAAATCACGAAGCATTTTTAAAAGAGTATTATATAGGAGGGATGTTGCCTCAATACAGAGACGAATACGGCACCTGGTTAACGGCGATTAGCCCTATAAGAGATGGTACAGGAAAGGTAGTGGCTATTGTAGAAGTAGATGAGCGCTATGACGATTTTATAGATGTGATTGACGGAGAATTGTATGGTAAGATTGCAATTGCTTTATTCATATTTACGATTGTTGCTTTTGTGTTACTCCGGTATTTACGTCAGATTTTATTGGCAGAAGACGAGGTAAAAAAAGAATTAGCAACTTCTTACAAAATTATTAATCAGCATAATGAAGATATGTTGAATAGCATTAATTATGCAAAAAAAATTCAGACAGCAATTCTTCCTCCATTAGAATTGATACAGAAAAATATTCCTCAATCTTTTATTTTTTACAATCCTAAGGATATTGTTAGTGGTGATTTTTATTTTTTTAAAGAATTAATTCCTGAAAAAAAATATGTAATTGCAGCTTGTGATTGCACAGGACACGGTGTTCCTGGTGCTTTAATGAGTATGATCGGGAATAATTTTTTAGAACAAATTATTGATGATGATTGTTTTTCTCCAGCTGAAATTTTAACCAAATTAAATCGTTCGGTTATATATACCTTGAAACAAGATGCTATGCAAAGTGAAAGTCGCGATGGGATGGATGTGTCGCTTTGTATGGTTGATACAGAAAAACAAACGCTCACGTTTGCAGGCGCTAACAGGCCATTATACATCGTTGACGCTGACGGCGGTTTTTTAGAAATAAAAGGTGATAAACGCCCTATTGGCGGACTAGATAACAGTTTGTTTGAATTTAAAGAGCATATAATTGAACTGAAAGAACAAGCAAATTATTATTTGTTTTCGGATGGATATGTGGATCAGTTTGGCGGAGAAAAAAATAAAAAATTCAGCACCAAACGTTTGAAAGAATTATTGGGCGAGAACTATAAACGACCTATGCATGAGCAATCAGACGTAATTTCAAAATCTTTTATTCAATGGAAACTTAACAATGGACAAACGGATGATGTACTGTTTATTGGGTTTCAGGTTAGTTAGTGTCAACAAGAAAACTCCAATCCTACCGCATTTTCCCGCTCAATTAGCCACTGGCAAATTGCCGTGTTATACTTGCCTTAAAAATGGTCATTTGCGCAAAGCAAACTCCCATTATTCAAGTCTTCGCAAGCCTCGAACTTGAATTTTTCTTTTCTGACACTCCATTTTATTACAAGTACTATATTGTGTCAGCAAGCATAAATTAGTTGCAATATTAAATGCTTCTAGACAGCGAAATAGATTAAATTAATAAGAAAATATTGAATAGAATAAGAGCGTAGGGCTGTCAAAAATGCGAGCAGAGCAGCGGTGAAACGAGAATTTAAGATTTTAGTGTAGCGATAGCGGATCGTAAAAATCGTAGAATTCCGTGAGGAGCTTGGAGCATATTTTTGACTAGAACCGCTCACTTGCTGGCTTAAATGTGTACTACACATTTATCCTGTTTCTTTTTCATCTAAGGAAAAAGATAGAAAGAAAATAGTCAACTAAATATTTACAATTGCCAAAATTAAAAACCTTAGTCCATTTTTCCCATTTGTTTCATTTTTTGTTGAAACGTATATGCAATGGTTTGCGCTCTTAATAGCGCTTTTTGAGCGTTTTCGCCACTAAATAAATGATTAACAGTATTTTCAAAAGTATTTAGCCATATCGTAAAATGATTTTCTGTCAGGGGTAAATTAACATGTTTATCAAACACATTGGTTTTGTAACCTTCTTTGTCGAGCAACACAAATTCCCAAAAAGCAATCATATGAGGCTTATGCTTTTCGAAATCGATGTGTGCAAAAAGGGGCTTTATTTCCTCTATTTGCAAGAGGTTTGAGTAAAACGTGTTTACTAAAAGCGCGACATCTTCCGAGGTTGTAATATCTTTTTTCACTTTATTTTTTTTGTAAAACTTGTATGGTATGGCTCACACCCACGCGATCAATTTGTTCAATAATTTTAAAACCAGCTTTATCAATTAGTTTGTTAAAAACCACGCTATCGTACATTTGGCTGTTTCCGTTGGCGATATTTGTAAAGTATAAGGAGGTCATTTGTAAACTAAAAGCACCTATTTCAAATTTTTGTTTATCCCAAAATGTTTCCATAATGTATATGTGCCCATTATCGTCAATAGCTTCATGGCAACGTTTTAATATACTTACTATTTCGTCTTCGCTAAAGCAATCCAAAAACTGACTCATCCAAATAGTGTCTGCTCCTTTAGGAAAACGATTAGCATCGTCTAATATGTTGATGGGGTGATAGGTTACTCTGTTTGCAAAACCAGCTTTTTCAATATTCTCTTTGGCAACAGCTAATTGTATTGGTAAATCAAGCAGTGTTATTTTTACATCTGCATCTTTTGCCATACTTTTTAAGGTAAATTTACCAGTGTTAGCACCAATATCCAGTATATGTTTCGGTTTGTTTTTAAATACCTGATTAAGGGCAATATCAAATGAACCATCGGAATAATAATGATCGAAATGAAACCAACTATCTTTGGCAGGTTGTGGTAAAATTGAAAGTCCTTCGTACACGGTTTCCCAATTACCTAAAGTTTTTAAGCCTGTTGGTTTACCTTCCTTGATGCTATCTTGTAACGAAAATGCGCCTTCATAGCACACATCGTTCGAGAAATCCATATTCACATTGGTCATTTTATCATTTAAAATAAAATGGCCTGTTTTGGTGATGGTATATTTTTCATCGTTTCTAATCACTAAGCCAATGCCTAAACCAGCCTCTAATAGCACTCTTGTGCCATATTCAGTCAGGTTTACTTTTGGGTAAATTTCTTGCAAGGTTAATCCATCTTCGCCATGTTCGCTCACTAATTTTAAGATACCTAAATCTCTTAATGCTTTGGATGCCTGAAATAGCAAGGGAGCAAAGGCTATAAATTGTGCTGCCGATATGGCCTCAAATGCTGTTTTAGTGTCTCTCGTAAAAAAACTCATACTGAAATAATTAGTTGTAGTATTTAGATTGGATCGTATCGAGAGAATTGAGGGAGCTCTAAAATATGCCACAATGTACTAAAAAAAACAAAAAAATACTCACTTTAATGTGTAGTAAAATTGTTTCTATAATTGTAAATTGCACACTTATATTATGGTAAAAATAGGAGATAAGAAAATTTCGGCAAACGATTTCTATAAAGTTTTAATTAGTAATTTAGAACTGCAATTAGACACTGAGGCCCTTAAGAAAGTATATCGCAGTCATTATTTTTTAAAAGAATTTACACGCGAAAAGCTCATTTATGGTATCAATACAGGTTTCGGGCCTATGGCTCAATACCGTATCAACCATGATGATCAAATGAAATTACAGTATAATTTAATCCGCAGTCATTGCTCTGGTTCTGGCAATCCTATTCCTGAAATTGATTGTAAAGCAGTGATGCTGGCTCGTTTAAATACACTGATGCAAGGTTTTGCGGGTATACACCCTGATGCACTTGAATTAATAAAGGATTTAATAAACAAAAATATTTCGCCTGTAATATACGAACACGGCGGATTGGGCGCTAGTGGCGATTTAGTGCAATTAGCACATTTAGCATTAACGTTAATAGGCGAAGGCGAAGTATATTACAATGGTGTTATTACAAGTACTGCTGAGGTTTTTAAAAAAGAAAACATCAAAGTGATGGAAATTCATATTCGTGAAGGTTTAGCCCTAATGAATGGAACTTCTGCTATGAGTGGCATTGGTATGCTGAATGTGATTTATGCCGAAAACCTTATGAATTGGAGTGTTTTGGCGTCTGCTACAATTATGGAATTGGTTGAGAGTTTTGATGATCATTATTCGACACCATTAAATGAAGTAAAACACCATTATGGGCAAAATGCGGTGGCTAATGCCTTACAAAGCACTTTAAAAGATAGTAAGTTAGTAAAGAGCAGGGAAGAACATCACTATAATCAAAAAGTAGAACTAGATGTGTTGGTTGAAAAGATGCAGGAATATTACTCCATACGCTGTGTACCACAAATTGTTGGGCCTATTTTAGATACCGTTAATTATGCGAAAGAAGTATTAATTAACGAAATTAATTCGGCTAACGATAATCCTATTGTTGATTGGAAACGCAAAAATGTATATCATGGTGGGAATTTCCATGGAGATTATGTGGCTTTAGAAATGGATAAATTAAAAATTGCCATCACTAAATTATCGATGCTTGCTGAGCGCCAATTGAATTTTTTATTAAATAATAAACTCAACAATATCTTACCTCCGTTTGTTAATCATGGTGTGTTAGGCTTAAATCTTGGGATGCAGGGTGTTCAGTTTACTGCTACTTCTACAACGGCTGAAAATCAAATGCTATCAAATCCTATGTATGTGCATAGTATTCCAAGTAATAATGATAATCAAGACATTGTGAGCATGGGTGCTAATGCGGCATTGATTTGTAAAAAAGTAATTTTAAATAGCTACGAAGTACTGGCCATTGAATGGATGGCGATTTTACAGGCCATTGATTATTTGAAAGTAGAACATAAACTATCAACGAAATCAAAAGAAGCGTACACAAAACTAAGAGCTATTTTCCCATGCTTTGTGGAAGACTCTATTAAATACAAAGACGTGAAGGCTGTGAGAGATTATATATTTTATAACCATATAGAAATTTTATAAATGGAATACGCACTAGTAACAGGCGGTAGCCGAGGAATAGGAAAAGCCATTTGTTTGCGTTTAGCAGATATGGGTTATCATATCATCATTAATTATATGGCTAATGATGAGGAAGCTTTGAAAACACAAGCCCTCATTAAAGAAAAAGGAGTAGATGCGCAATTAATGAAATTTGATGTGAGTATTACTGCTGATTCAGATTCGCACATTGAAACATGGATTAAAGAAAATACAGAACATACAATTTCCGTATTAGTGAATAATGCAGGTATTCGTAAGGATAACTTATTGGTATTCATAAGCCCTGATGATTGGCATAGAGTATTGGATATCACCGTTGATGGATTTTATAACGTTACTCGTCACATCGTAAAAAGTATGTTGAGTAAGCGTAAAGGACGTATCGTTAATATTGTGTCTTTATCAGGATTAAAAGGTATGCCGGGGCAAACAAACTATTCTGCTTCAAAAGGAGCTATTATAGCGGCAACCAAAGCATTGGCTCAAGAGGTTGGTAAACGTGGCATCACCGTAAATGCAGTTGCGCCTGGTTTTATTAAAACAGATATGACACAAGATATCAACGAAGCAGATTATAAAGCTATGGTTCCGATGAATCGTTTTGGTGAGCCGGAAGAAGTAGCTGGTGTGGTTGCGTTTTTAGTTGGAAAAGATTCGAGTTATGTGACAGGACAAGTCATTTCAGTAAATGGAGGACTTTATTCTTAATTATAAATGTTGAATGATAAATTATAAATGAAGCAAGGTGTTATAATTTATCATTCAACATTCAACATTTAAAATTATCGAAGATGCATAGAGTAGTTATAACAGGAATAGGCGCTTGGAGCTGTTTAGGAAAAAATGTAGATGAAGTAAAAGATGCTTTGTTTGCAGGAAAATCTGGCATTGGTTTCGATCAAGAAAGAAAAGATATGGGCTACCGCTCAGCATTAACAGGCATTTTAACACGTCCCGAATTAAAAGGTTTATTAGACAGAAGACAACGCATCAGTTTAGGGCAACCAGCTGAATTCGCTTATATGGCTACCGCAGAGGCTTTGCGCATGGCAAAGATGGAAATTGATTGGTTGGAAAAACAAGAGGTAGGTATTATTTATGGTAACGACAGCGTGGCGCAAGCAACGATGGAAGCCATTGATATTACGCGTGCTAAAAAAGATACAACGCTTATAGGATCTGGAGCTACCTTTCAATCGATGAATTCTACAGTAACCATGAATTTGTCAACTATTTATAAATTAAAAGGAATTAACTTCACCTTATCGGCTGCTTGTGCCAGTGGTTCACATTCTATAGGCATGGGCTATCTATTAATCCGCACTGGCTTGCAACATCAGGTTATTTGTGGTGGAGCGCAGGAAGTAAATGCAAACACCTTTGGAAGTTTCGATGGCTTAAGTGCGTTTTCTACTAGAGAAGATGAACCAACAAAGGCATCTCGCCCTTTTGATAGAGATCGTGATGGCTTAGTTCCAAGCGGAGGTGCAGCAACTGTAATTTTAGAAAGCTTAGAATCGGCACAAAAGCGTGGCGCTACTATTTTAGCAGAAGTGGTAGGTTATGGTTTCTCGAGTAATGGCGAACATA
>JAYVDU010000607.1:0-2506 GCA_043749245.1 Bacteroidota bacterium
AGGTCAATCCATAAATTCGCTTTCGATTTCTTCAATACTTGGTAAACTTGATTTCAAATTATCAGGTAAAAATCAGCGATTTCTAATTTTGCAACAGCCAGTTGCGAAATTGAATTATTTTCTACAGGTGATTCTTCAAGTACCGAAAAAGAAAGGTCTGAATAATTTTTAAAAAACGTTAGCATATTTAAAATATTCCTTTCCAAAAAACCTTTTACTTCGGCTAATTCATTTTTTAAATCTAAAGCCAAACGAGGGATAACACCTTTTCCCCAACCTTCTTGTTGTTGGCGTAAGTGAATCATTTTCCCAATATCCCAATAAGTAGCCAAGAGTTCTGAATTGGCAGAAAAATGAACTTTAATTTATCCTTGACGCACACGGCTTTTAATTTCAGTCAATAAATTTTTGTATGCTCCATCTCTGGTTTCATAATCCTATATTTTTAAAAGTTCTAAAGAAGGAGATTCATTTTTGTGGAATTTTCTCATGTTTTATGTTGCGCAAATCTAATGTGTGATTGGCAGTTTTGTAAGTAATCTGGGTGATTAAATTACTATTTCGCAATTTCAATTTTACATTGTATATTTGTATTCTAAATATGTATTCAGACAGTAAATTCCTGTGCTCTCAAACTAATTGAAATTTTAATCCAATTTTAAACCCTTTTTCTTACGACTTTCATGCAAAACTCCCATTTTAAAAATGCTATTACGTAAAGTTAAAACAAAATTATTCTTAGAGAGTTCGATTGATTGTGCACTATTAGCCGTAGAAATTTATAATAAACCTAGAGCAACTTTTAGAGTTGAAGGTTTTATTACTCACATGATTATGGCTTGGACAAGGCTTTTACAATCTTATTTTAACCAAACAATTGGTGAGACATATTTCTATAAAGAAAAAGGTCGATATAAAAAAATAGATGGTGAACGTAAAGCTTGGGAGTTAAAGACTTGCATTCAAAAATATGAGAAATTGACTGAACCCGTTAAAACCAATTTAGATTTTTTTATCAAACTTAGAAATAAGATAGAGCATAGAATTGTAGATAAAGAAGATATTGGTATTTCAATTTTTGGAGAATGCCAATCTCTACTCTATAATTATGAAAATGAACTTATAAAAATTTTTGGAATTGAATATGCCTTAAATGAAAGTTTAGCCTTTTCATTGCAATTTTCGAAGTTACGAACAATCAAACAAACAGAATCGAGCAAACAATTGCTATCTTCGGAATATAAAGAGATAAAAGATTTTATTCAAAAATACAGAGAAAATTTAAGAGATGACATTTTTAATACACAGGAGTATAGCATCAAACTAATTCAAGTGCCGAAAATTTCAAATACTGGTAGAAATGATTTAGCGATAGAATTTGTTAATTGGAGTTCACTTTCTGAAGAAGACAGAAAAAAATTCGATAATTTAATAACAATTGTAAAAGACAAAATAATAAGAACTGAAGCTATTAATTATGGCAAACTAAAGCCAAGTACGGTCGTTAAAAAAGTAAAGGAAGAAATAACTCTTGATTTTAACCTTACAGACCACAAGCATATTTTAGTAATTTTTAAAATTAGACCATACACAAAAATTGGAGATAACCATGAGCCATTTGAAACAAACACTAAATATTGTCATTACGATGAAGCCCATAAAGATTATTTGTACAAAGCGAGTTGGGTAGAATTTCTTATTTTTAATATAAAGTCAGGACGACTAAATAAAGAGTTTTGGAAAAAAACTTATGACGAAAGAAAAACTATTGATATAAGAGATTATGAAATTATAAGAAATGGAATGAATTAAAATGATCTTTTAAAATATATTTCTGTCCCATTCTTTACGTGCTTGCTCGGTATGTTGGTGTAAAAGTTCAACCGTTTTTTGGGAAATAGTTCCTCTGAAATCGGAAGGTTTTTTTTTCGGCGATTCTAATTTTTTTAATTCTTCGTATCTTAATGTCAAGTTTTCCCACTCAAGAATATCAATGACAACCGCAGTGCGTTTGCCGTCTGAATCGAAAAGATATTGTAAATCCATTTTGAAAACGTTGATAATGGTTTTGACTGAAATGCCAAATGCTTACAAATTTATGACTAAATTTTGATTCCGCAATCTTTTTACCTAAAATCAAGTTTGAAAATTTAAATAGGCAGACAAATTTTTTATTTTGTAAAACGACTCGTAATTTACACCCTCAAACTATTCTAAACATGGATACAATAACACATCGCCGCGCCTGCAATTTATGTGAAGCTATTTGCGGATTAGTGATCGAAACACAAGGCGACACGGTAGTATCTATTCGCGGCGACAAAAACGATCCGTTGAGTAAAGGTTATTTATGTCCAAAAGCGTTTGCGCTGAAAGATATTTATGAAGACCCTGACCGTTTGCGCGCGCCGATGAAACGCGTAGGCGATGTGTGGCAAAAAATTTCGTGGGAACAAGCATACTCAGAAATTGGCGAAAAATTTAATGCTATTCGCGCTGAATATGG
>JAYVDU010000608.1:0-2505 GCA_043749245.1 Bacteroidota bacterium
TACGAAAACACTAGCCTTACAGGGGATGATGAATATGATTTTTTACGTGTAGTGGTAAAAGATGGCGTTACTATTAAGAAAAGCTCAAACTACTATCCATTTGGTGCTCCATTAGTGGGCAGAACGTTTAGTAGTTCATCTTATCGTTACGGATTCAACGGCAAAGAGAATGATAACGAAATAAAAGGTAGCGGAAATTCTCAGGATTATGGAATGAGAATTTATGACCCAAGACTGGGTAGATTCTTAAGTGTTGACCCGATTACAAAACAATATCCTGAGTTAACACCTTATCAATTTGCCTCAAATACTCCAATACAAGCGGTAGATAGGGACGGAGAGGAAGCTTTATTTGTGAGAGCTCTTATTGGAGCTATTGTTGGAGGAGGTGTAGAGTTTGTAAGCCAAATTGCAAAAAATGGACTTCAAAATGTCTTAGGCACTGGTACTGACAAAGAAGTTCATGGTTTTTTCCATCATGCTTTAAGAAGAGTAGATTATGCAGATGTATTAACTAGTTCAATAAAAGGTGCATTAAATGGTATTTTCCCAGGGGCAGGAGCTGTTTTAGATGCAACAAGTGAGTATTCAAAAGCTGGAATTGATTTTATTCCAGGAGAAAATCGTGGAGAAAAATTTAAGATACTAGGAGGTAAAAATGGTCATTCAAAAGATGTTAACGACTTTACAAAAGAAGCTATAATAGCAAATGCAAATATTATTTTAGGTGTTTTATTTGACTTAACAGGTATTGCGGACAATATTTCAACTTCCGTAAATAATTCTTTGCAAGGAAGTATTTATGGAACAAAAGTTATTGAAAAAATAAGCACTTTCGTAGGCACTGTTCCTAATCAAGTTGGTGAAAAAATTATGGATAAAGGATTAGATACTACAATCCCACCGAAACCAGAAGAAGCTCCGACTAGTAATTCGCCTAATTCAGGAGGGGCAAATAAAAAACAAGATATTATTGAAATTGAAAATGGGGGCGGTGTAGAAAATTATTAAAGAAATTTATATTTAAAGGTATGATTAAAGCGTTATTATTTTTAACTTTAACTTGCTCAATGATGCAACAAAGTAGTCAAAAACTATTCTTAAAAGAATATGGAATAAGTTTATTTTATCCAAAAACATGGGTTTTGGTAAAAAATGATAATGTAATTTTTTGTATTACTCGACCTAAAAAAAATGCGAATGAAATTATAATTGAAAATATTAATTTAACAATTGGAGAGGCTATTAAAGGATTGACATTAGAAGAGACAAATAATTTAACTGTAAAGGAACTACAAAAATATCTTCCGAACATGAAGGTTGATAAAGTGGAAAATAAAACGTATAATAATTTAAATTATATTAAAGTAATTTATGAGTATAGTCTAAATAATTTAGAGTTTAAAGTGATTTTCTTTCAAGCCCTAAAAAATGGAAAAGGTTATAATATTACATGTACTTGTCCAAAAAAAACATTTGATGAGTATGAAAAACAGTTTACTGATATTATGAATACTTTTGAAATACAATAAATTATGAAAGTATTATTAATTTTAATTCCGGTTTTTATTATTAGTTGTTCTGTAAGAAAAGAAATGCGTTACAAAGAAACCATCGCAACTATATATAATTATGAACATTATGATAGAATTAACCCCTTAATTGTTGGTTTAATTTCTGGCTCTATGATTAATACTAATGATTTAATCTGGTCGAGTTATTCATTCATAGTAAATGGAAAAAAATACTGGGGTGATGGTCATTCAGGGTTTTCAATTGGTGAAAAATTCATTGTAAGATATGACTCAACAAAATTAGATAATGACCATAATTATCTAATTTATTATAAACCACTATTTCTTAATAAAGAAAAAACAGAAATAACAAAAGGGAAAATAAAAATAATTCATGGTAAAGATATATTTGAAAAAGGCGCAGTAGGTATTACTTTTGAATATTGCTTTTTAAGTAAAAAAAGCAAAACATTTACAGACACTTCAATGATTGATACTAATGAGATTAAAGTTTGTTATTCAAGATATCAATATTTACCTCCAAAAACAAATATTGATAGTTTAAAGAAAAATATAAATCAAGAATATAAAGTAATTTACAGTATAGAGAACCCAAAAAGAGCAATCCTTTATTTAGGAAACAACTAATTCCATTCAATGGCACGGTTGAAAAAACTCCTGCGCAATCCATAGCACCAGCAGACAAAACAGCTGTCGCTCCACATTAACATTATTATTATGAATCGATTAACTATATGTTTTTATTCAAGTGTATATAAATACGATGAACGAACTTGAGTCTTTCTATTTTGATTTATGCCACGCCAAGCTAAAATGGATGTCGATTCAATCAGGATATACTTCAGCTCTGTGGGATGATACAACTCAAAATAAAATAAACGCCATCTCAAATTTAAGTAATGATAATCATTCTATTGAAGCACATATCATTGCTGTAAAAAGTTATTTCGGAGAAGACATTGATTTGGAG
>JAYVDU010000609.1:0-2501 GCA_043749245.1 Bacteroidota bacterium
TTTTTTTAAGATATAATTCATAAGCTACTTTACAAAACCTTTTTATTTTTTCCATTATTTTATTAATGGATTCATCACTTAGTTTTTTATTACCTAATAATTCTTTTATTCTTTCTATACTTAGTTCTTTTACTGGCTCTTTCATGGCTTCCTGTTTTTAATTTTTTACACATTTTGTAAAGTTGTATAAAAAGAATTTTCTTTCGGAATGCCTGATTTGGCTGGTTTTAAATCTAATATAACCAATTTTATCCACATAAAAAAGTCTTTTTATTAACTTTGTTTTTAGTCCATTTTACAGGCTATTTCAAGGTTCTTGTTTGCTGTTATTTTGTTTTTTACATTTTTATAGATTGTTTTTTTTATTCATTAAAATCTAACTCACTAAATTTTTGCTTCGGTATAAAATGAGATAATTCAAATCGAGTGATTATTAAGTCCATTTTATTTTCCCGACTTAATCTAAAGGCTACAGATTCTGTTTCATCGCTGTCCATACATACTTGTTTTAATTTATCTCGCCATAATACTAATTTTTGTTTGTAAGGAAATTTAACAGGCAATCGTTTATAGTATTCTGAATTTATAATCATTGTAAAAGAATTGCAGATTTCTTTTAAATCATCTACATCAGTTGTTTTCATTTCAGAAAAAAGCAATAAACATTCGGCTAAACATTTTAATCTCATCCCAACCCAGTACGAAGGCAAATCTTTGTTTGAATAATAAATGGTATTTAATGGATGTATATAATCTCTGTTATTCATTAAATCCGCTATGTCATTGATGAGATTACTGCTTGCTTCCTGATAGCCTTCATTTTGCTTAGTTGTTTTTAAAACGTCAATTGATGGTTCGGATTCTTTTCTCAAAACGTCAATTGACAGTTTGTTACTTTCTGATAGTGGGTTTTGTATTGTTTCAACCGATTTATTTTCTGATTCTTCTTTTAAAACGTCAATTGACGTTTTAAAATTTTCAGTACTGTTATGAAACGTTAAGTCTTGTATAGATGATGGCTCTGAAAAATTTTGTAATTTTCGCTCCATATATGCCATTTGACGACATGATGCTGAACAATAGACTACGTCTTTTCTCTTGGCTTCAAATATATCGTTACAATATTCACAGTTTTTTTTCATTAGCTTTCTTTCCAATTAAAGGTTTCACATTCGTTCCAACGGTATTCTTCGTATTCAGATAATAGTCTTTTGATGTTTTGAATTATTTTCTGTTGCCTAGGTTCCTGCTGATTGATATAAACCGTTAAATGAATCAAACTTCTGTTTTCTATCACTTGAGTCACTTGATGTTGTAGCGATTCTTTAACAACGATATGCAATACTTCTAAAAGCATATCTAAAGGGATAGATATATTTTCTTCTATTAGATGGCGGTTATTTGGCGTGTCCGGTTTCATATTTTATTTTCTGTTTTTTAATTTAATTAAACAACTCGTTTTTATTTTCCTAATTAATGCAATTAAAATCGAACACTTTTTTTACTACCATACATGGGTTGTTCTTTGGTTCTTTCTTTTACTTTAAAAAAGTCATCATGTTTTTGATGCTTTGGCTCATCCTCGTTCGTTTCTCTTTTTGTTTTTCTTGTTAGTAAATTAATTTGGTCTTGCATATCATCAATTTGTCTGTCTTGTTTGATAATGAGTTGATTCAGTGCATCCATTTTTTCTTGTAGTGGTTTTATAAATAGCACATAGTTTCCGCCCATTGCTCCAACTCCTGTTAGAAGGTGCATTAACCAATCAGGAATATTCATCGTGCCTGCTTGATTAGCACTATTAGCTTGACTGCTAGTATTATTACTACTAATACTTGTTTTTTCGCTGCTATCTGTTTTTTCTTCTGCCATAATGAATTAGTTTTAAGAATTTAGAATGCTTTTTAAAGTTTTAGGCTCTGATGAATTTTTTATTTTTTCAGCTCTTTTGTATTGTTGCATTCGTTTTTCAAATTCGTTTTCAAGAACTAGGTCAAATAGTTTTTGTAATTCTTCCATAGCATTTAAATATTTCAATATTTCTTTAATAAATGCTTCTTGGGTTTCATCATACGTTATTTTTAATAACAGATTATAGTTTTGGTCTGCTCCTAAATAGGAATGGGTCATAGCTCTTTGGTGTAATGCTTTTAATACTTCTGTTTGTGCTGAGCCGATAATACTGATGTTGATGGTTTTCATAATTGTTTGGTTTTAGGGGTTATTAATTGATGTTTTATTTTTTATTGATGTTTATTATTATTTAATTATTGATGGGTTGACGTTTCATCTTTTTGTTTTAATGACACAAATTTCGGTGCGTTTTTTAGTGTAGGTTCATCCTATGGGTATACCTATCTTTTGTTTTTTTTTATTCATTTTTTTAATTTTAATTGAATTTGATAAGGTTTTGCTTCATGTTATAATTATGTTTTGATTTTTTTATTCGTCAATTGACGCTTTGATTATTTTGTTTGATATAACAAATGTCGTGTCGTTTT
>JAYVDU010000610.1:0-2493 GCA_043749245.1 Bacteroidota bacterium
CTTTATTTATAGCTGACAAAAACATTCCTGTTCCGCAACCATAATCTAATATCGTTCCACGTGAAACATACCCGGAAACCATTTGTATTTTAGACTTAAGGGTGTGATTTCTCACGGCATGGTATAGTTTATTTACGATTCCCTTTTTGGAGTTTGTGTGCGACACATAAGATTCGGCCTTATAGTAATTCCCTAATACGTTGTTGTCAGGACGGGGATTTGTGAATTTAAATCCACAACTTTTACAAGACACAATATTGAATTGTTCCTGGCTTACTGTATAATCCTTACAAACCAAAAACGGTTCGAAACTTGCTGAACCACAAACAAGGCATTTTTCTATTGTCAACATTTATTATATAGATTTTATTGTAATTTATAATTTGTTTCACGTGAAACAATCTGTTATGATTGTGCGCTAAGATAATCTTTTTTAAGTAAAGAGTATATGGCGCTATCCAAAAAGACATTTTTAAAGAAGTAGTTTTCCCTAAAATGCGCTTCTTTAACAAAGCCCATTTTAGTTATTAGTTTGATTGAAGGATTGTTTGCTGGATTTACATCTGCCTCAAGTGAATGAAAATTAAATTGATTAAACGCGACATCTAAAATAGCCTTTAAAGCTTCGCTACATAAACCTTTATTTTGGAACTTAGGGAGCAAGGCATAACGAATTTCGGCACGGTGATTTACAAAATCAATTTTATGGTAACCAACGTGTCCCATCATTCTATTATCATCCTTCAAACAAACGGCCCAAGCGATGGACTTGTTTGAATTTATACCAGCTTCGATTTGCTCAAAAAAGCTTAGCAACTCATTCAAATTTTTAAACGGCTCTTTATCTAGCGCTGCCATTAATTCTTTATTTGACCGGATTTCAAAAAAATTTTGCGCATCTTCAAGAGTAACTCTTCTCAGAATTAATCTATCTGTGTATAGAGTAGGGAAGGGGTTTAGATTTAATTTCAATAACTGTTCCACGTGAAACTATCGGCCTAAGTGAACTAATAAAACAGAAATATCCGCTGGATTAATACCCGAAATGCGGCTTGCTTGACCAATGGTTTCAGGGCGTAACTTTGTTAATTTATCTTTAGCCTCTAAAGACAAGCTGTTGATAGCTTTATAGTTAAAGTCAGGTTTAATTTTATAATTATCTAACTTGATTACTTTTTCAGCGCCTTCTTTCTCTCGTTCGATGTAACCTTCATATTTCATTAAAATTTCGGCTTGTTGAATCATTTCAGAATCAAAATCTTTTGTAAAATCTGCCAAGTCTTTGTTATGGTTTATTAAATCTAAGATGCTTACATCGGGGCGAGATAGCACCGCAAAATAACGCCACTTTTGGGTTAAGGGTGCAGAATTAATACTCTCCAAATATGGGTTGGTTTCTTCCGGAGTAGCGCTATTGTTTTTAAAATATTTAATTAAAGACTCGTACTTTTCTATTTTATGATTTACCTTGTTCAGTCTTTCTTCGCTTGCTAAACCAATAGAGTGGGAGAGGGGCGTTAAACGAACATCAGCATTATCTTGTCGCAACAATAATCTGTACTCCGAACGGGATGTAAACATGCGATAGGGTTCATCTGTACCTTTTGTCACTAAGTCATCTATTAAAACGCCAATATACGCTTCGTGGCGTTTTAGGATAAGAGGGTTTTTCTCATTTATTTTTAGATGAGCGTTTATGCCAGCCATTTGCCCTTGACAAGCAGCTTCTTCATAACCCGTTGTTCCGTTTATTTGTCCAGCGAAATACAAATTATCCACTAATTTTGTTTCCAAACTTAATTTTAATTGTGTAGGTGGAAAATAGTCGTATTCGATTGCATAACCTGGCCGAAACATTTTAGCATTTTCAAATCCGGGAATTAGGCGTAATGCTTTTTGTTGAACATCAACTGGTAGAGAGGTTGAAAAACCATTAACATAAATCTCACAAGTATCCCAACCTTCTGGCTCTACAAATAACTGATGTCTTTCTCTTTCAGAAAAACGTGTGATTTTATCCTCGATACTTGGGCAATAGCGAGGGCCTAAACCTTGAATTCTACCTGAATACATGGGAGACTTTTCGAAGCCGGTTTTTAATATATCATGAACCGCCTGATTTGTATAGGTAATATGACAAGGAACTTGCTTTTTAAGTTTTGATTTATCGCCATTAGAATTGGCATAAAAAGGAGAGGTGTTTTCTAGATAAGAAAATTTATCAATAGCTTGATCACCTTCTTGCTCTTCCATTTTAGAGTAATCCAATGTACGACCATCTATTCGAGGAGGAGTTCCTGTTTTCATTCGTCCACTTTCGAAACCTAACTTTGCTAATTGCTCCGTTATTCCGTAACTTGCTGATTCTCCGCTTCTTCCGCCTCCGATTTGTTTTTCACCTAAATGAATTAAACCGTTTAAAAAGGTTCCGTTAGTTAATACCACGGCCTTAGCTTTAAACTCTAAGCCCATGCCTGTAACAACGCCTTCTAC
>JAYVDU010000611.1:0-8424 GCA_043749245.1 Bacteroidota bacterium
TTTGCAGAGATAGTTGGCTACTATCTCGAAAAATTTAACGAATTTGTAGCCAAAAAGACACATAACAAAATTATTAGATAAATTTTAAACAGGCTCTAAGAAGCTTGATATGATCGGATTGTTGAGGGCTTAAGATAAATCTTAAAAGTATAAATCGTCTGTTTTTAGCCTTAAATAGCGTTTCACAGAAAGAGCCGCACTTAATCCAGAAATTAATACGCCTAGTAAGACGATGCCAATAAATAAAAGGGCTAATAAATTAGGGTCTTGTAATTGCAATAAATCGGGTATATAGCGTGTGCTTAATACTAAAAACCCTGCTAATAAAAGCCCCGCTAAAATACCTGCGATAACACCTTGACGAATTCCCTTAAAAATAAACGGCATACGAATAAAGCCTTGTGTTGCGCCAACTAAATACATGGTGCGAATAAGGAATCGTTTGGCATAAATAGATAAGCGTATGGTATTATTAATTAAAGCAATAGCCACAATGAGCAATAAGCCACTAAAAATTAAAATATAAATACTGATGACTTTAGCATTATCGTTAACTTGTTTAATCATGTCTTTATGATAAATCACTTCTTTCACAAAATGTTTTTGCATAATCGATTTTTCAAAGCCAGCTAAACTATCGACGTTAGCATACTCTGAATGCAATTTAATATCTAAAGAGGATAATAAAGGATTATATCCTAAAAAGGTAATGAAATCTTCGCCTAATTCTTTTTTTAATTTTTGAGCAGCTTCGTCTTTACTAATAAAATCAACCTGTTTGGAGAAAGGAGAAGAGCTCAATTCTTGTTTTAATAGATCTAACTCAGCGGCGGAGGTAGTGTCTTTTAATACAATTTGAAAGCCTATATTTTCTTTAATGTGATTAGATAATTTTTTGGCATTAATCACTACTAAGCCCAACAATCCTAGCATAAATAATACTAATGCTAAACTGATGACAACAGTAAGAGACGATGTTTTTATTTTTTGAGCGGCGATTTTAGTAGACACGTTAATTAAATTTGATTCAACTAAAATAGTGCGAATGACAATAACTAAAATAGGATTACGCAGTAATAATTAACAAGTAGTTGTTTGTTGATGCAATATTCGATGAGCGTAATTTATTGCACATAAGAAAACATAGTGTCGGTTAAGAAAGCTTCAAGTTCGAGGCTTGCGATACCGCTCCAGCGGTATAAATAATGGGAGTTTGCTTTTCGCAAATGACCATTTTTAAGGCGAGTATAACACGGCAATTTGCCAGTGGTAAATTGAGCGATCAGGTGTGGTTGGATTGGAGTTTTCTTGCTGACACTAATTACAATAAATCTGGCCTTCTAATTTTAGTACGCTCTAAGGCTTGTTCGTGGCGCCATTCATCAATTTTTTTTTGATGACCGCTTAATAAAATATCGGGCACCTTCCATCCGTTGTAGTCTGCGGGACGTGTATAAACGGGAGGTGATAATAAATTGTCTTGAAAAGAATCGGACAGAGCAGATGTTTCATCATTTAATACGCCAGGTATTAATCTGATAATAGCGTCACACATCACAGCAGCAGGCAATTCGCCACCACTTAGTACATAATCACCAATAGAAATTTCTTTGGTTATAAAATGCTCTCGTAGTCGTTCGTCAACGCCTTTGTAATGACCACATAAAACCATAATATTTTTCATGGTAGATAAATGATTACACGTTTTTTGAGTTAACGTTTCGCCATCGGGGGTCATAAAAATAATTTCGTCGTAGGTGCGTTTCACTTTCAGTTCATTGATACAATTGGCTATTGGCTCTATCATCATTACCATTCCTGCTCCTCCGCCAAACGCATAATCATCTGTTTTTCGGTGAGGTTCGATGCCATAAGGCCGTAAATCAATTACATTAACGGATACTAAGTTTTTAGTGGCGGCTCGTTTTAAAATACTATGGCTAAAAGGACTTTCTAAGAGAGGGGGGTGAATCGTAATAATATCAATATGCATCATATATTTTTAATAAAAATTAGCAATAAAATTAGCAATAAAATCATTCAAATAAGTTTCAATGTCTATATTTGTTATACATCTAATAATTTAAAACATTTTATATTATGAAACATTTATTTTTAGCCTTAGCTCTTGTTATAATAATGCCAAGCTTTGCACAAGACAAAGACGAGAAAAAAGAAAAGAAAGAGAAAAAAGAAAAACTTCCAAGGCCTGATGAAAAGTTTTTTTATAAAGATGCTACTATTGAAACCGACGATTATAAATTATATATTGTAGATGCGGTTTCTGTTGGGGCTTATTCTAAATTTAAAATCAAAGTGTTTAATAAAACTAATGATTATTTATTTGTGAAACCGGGAGAGTTTATGTACAAATCAGATAAAAACACAGTAGGTAATACCGAAAAAGGTTTTGTGGTGGCGCCTAACGACGAAGACTCTAAAGTGGTTGATTTTAAAGGAAAGCAAATGCAAGCTAAAAATTTCGAAATTGAAGTGAAGGGGATATATAAAGTGTCAGCTGGAGGAAAAGTAATAGATGTTCCAAATTTTGATTTACCGCCATCTAAAAATGATTTTACAGCAGGTAATTTTACTTGTACATTAAAAAAACATGATGCAAATACTGATAAAGCCGCTGCTAAATTCCAATGTGCCTATAATGGCGATGGCGTAGGGATTATAAGTCCTTATAAAAGTGCTTGTGTTATGCCTAATGGTTCAGAAAATGCCAATGCTAAAAAAAATACAGGTATACTCTTAGAAAAAGGACAATCTGACGACTTCACGGTTATTTTTAATGAAATAGCAGGAGCTGGTGATTTACAAAAGAAGGCTATTAAAGTAAAATGGAATGATACGTTTAAAGAGTCTAAACTGATGCGTTTAAGCGACGCTAAAGTAGATATGGTAAAAGACGAGGAGAAAAAAAGATAAATTTTATTTTTTGAAAAGCATACACGAACCACTCCTTCGCTGTTTTATAAAACGTGAAGGAGTGGTTTTTTTAACTTAAGACACAGTCCATTTAAGTACTATAAAAAATAATAACAATAACAATTATGAAAAAAATTCTGGTTATTTATTTTTCACAAACGGGGCAAGCAAAGCAAGCATTGGACGCGACGCTAAAACCTTTTTTAGAAAATTCAGAATATCAAATAGACTACCATCTAATTAAAACTAAAAAAACCTTTCCGTACCCTTGGAGTTATATGCAGTTTTTTGATGCATTTCCAGAAACGGTACGTGGTGTGCCTTGCGAAATAGAACCACTTCAAATCGATACCTCAATAAATTATGATTTAGTTGTTATTGCTTACCAGCCTTGGTTTTTAAGTATATGCGTGCCCATAAATAGTTTTTTACAAACAGAGCAGGCTAAATTTTTATTAGCTAATAAACCAGTTATTACACTTATTAATTGTAGGAATATGTGGTTAGGCGCTCAAGAAAAAATGAAAAAACAATTGTTAAATCTTAAAGCAAATTTAGTAGGTAATATTACGTTTGTGGATAGATCGGCTAATTTAGTGAGTCTTGTTACAGTTTTTGCCTATGTGCTTGGTGGAACTAAAGAAAATTTTATGGGGATATTTCCTAAATATGGAGTTACAGAAAAAGATTTAATAAAAGCGCCTGAATTTGGAGTCTGTATCAAATCTCATCTTGAAAATAATAAATTACCTCAGCTTCAGGTAGAACTTAATAAAATTGGTGCGTTAGATATACGCGGAAATTTATTATTAATGGAGGGAAGAGGTAAAGCGTTATTCCCATTATATGCTAACTATATTTCTAAAAAAGGCACGCAGGGTAGCGAGCAGCGTCAAACACGTGTGCGTATTTTTGGAATTGTATTGCCGACAGCCATTTTGTTTTTATCGCCTATTATCACTGTACTCTCCCGTTTAGCGCCGATTTTAGCAAAGAAAAAATTTGATAAAGAAATTGCTTACTATTCTCAAAATTCGTTGAGATAAATTAAAGGAACAGTTATTGTTTCACGTTGAATACCTAAATCCAAAAAATATGAAAAAACTATTTTATGATACGATTATTGTTATTAGCATTGGCATGATGATGTCTTGTGCTAAAGATGCAAAAACAAATGCTCCTATCGCTCCAAGTACAGATGCTCGTGATGGATATGTTGCTCATTGGTTCGCTACTGAAAATAGCACAACAAGTGGTACACCAAATTCGTATACGGTTAATATTACTAAGTCAAACACTATTTCAACAGCTATTATTATTGAAAATTTTTATGAATTATCCAGTTACACAGTAAGTGCTACAGTAAGTAACAATATATTTACTATCCCTTACCAAACTATAAAAAACAATACGAATAGCGCCATTGGCTTTGCATCAGGCTCAGGAACACTGACAAATGCATCAAAAATTAATTTAACCTACACTACTTCTATTGCAGGTAGAGATAGTTGTACAACTGTTTATACAAAATAGGCAGCATTCTTTTTTCCATTTTTTAGCCAAAAGCGACCACTTACAAAACAAAAGTCACCACATCTCAAAGAGCTGTGGTTTTTTGTTTATGATGGATATACTTTTACATCAGCAAACAATTCGACTATGCGCAAAAGAAGAAAAGTTTGAATCATAAAAGTATAAACCTCTAAAAAATAGAAATAATGAACATCTTAGGAAACAACGCTAGTAAGCTAAACGAAGTGATTTTTGAAAACAGAAATAAAAATTATGGTGCGTATGCTATCAGAGAAAGTTATAATGATTCTTTAAAAAAATCATTAATAGGATTAAGCACTGTTATTTGTTTGGTATTTGGTTCGGCATACACCTATAACAAAATGAATGCAGTATCATTAAATGACGAAGTAATTGCGTTTGATGATCCAAAGGTTAATCTGATTGAGCAAGTTATTGAAATGGATATAACTCCTCCAAAACAACCTATACAATCAATAGAGGCTGCTGCCCCGTTAGGCACAGCAACATCAACGATCATTGCAGACGATGCCATAGATACTAACACAACGGTATTGAATGATAATCCAAATACAGGATTAGGAAATCTTAATTCGACAGGGACATCTGCTACTAGTACTATTTCAACTACTAATACTGTTGCTGTGATTTCAGTTAGTGCTAGTGTTGCAGCAATTCCTGAAGTTACAATTGCTGAAGAAATGCCTGTATTTAGTAATGACCCTAATGGCATATTAAGATATGTATCTAATACTATTTCTTATCCAGAGATTGCCAAATCTATAGGGCTTGAGGGAACAGTGTATGTGTCGTTTGTGGTAAGCGAACTCGGGAAAGTAGAAGGCGTGAAAGTAATGCGAGGCATTGGTTATGGTTGCGACGAAGAGGTTGTGAGAGTTGTTTCTAAAATGCCAATCTGGTTAAAAGCAGGTAAAAATGCAGGTAGGGCGGTGAAGGTTAGATATAATATTCCCGTAAGATTCAAGTTAAATTAAATAGCTTTAACATTAAGTGATTGATTGAAATAAAAAAACCTCTCGTTTGAAGCGAGAGGTTTTTTTATGAGTGTTTCTTTTGAATTAAGCTTCTGGTTTTTTCTTTTCAATAATTGTTTTTGCAGACTCAAACATTTTTTGAATAGCATCTTTAGAGAATGACTCTCCATCAGCAGGAACAACGTCTTCAAACACGTAAGTATTTGCGCCATTTTTTTGAATTGAATAAAAATGAAATTCCGGTTTTGTAATTTGGCTTTCCCACATAATACTTGAGGGTTCGTCAACCACAAAGGATTTAAACACATTGATGTCGTTTGATTTGATATCACTTTTTCTTAATTCCATATCGCCTGGATCTTCAGTAATAGAGATGTGAAAGTATTTACCAACCTTTACTTCCAATGCTCCCCAGCTTTGTTCTGTTATTTCAAGTTTAGCTGCAGTCGTATCAGGAACAAAAACAGAAAACTGTTTACCGTATTTACTTAAATCTAAAGCAACCATTCCGGCAGGAGCTTCTATATCTTGTTTAGTTTCTTTAGTACCACAAGATGTAAATGCAATACTTAAAGTAAGTGCTGAGAAAAGAATGAATGTTTTTTTCATAGTAATTGAATAAGATTATTAAAATTCAAACAAATATAATGTAAACGAGTGTGTTACAAAAATAAAAATGCCACTATTTTGAGTAGTGGCTTTTTTTATATAATAAAATAAAATTTAAAATTGGTTGTAAACAAAAAACCCCGCTAATGCGGGGTTTTAATTACTTCTTCTTAGCTGCTGCTTTCTTAGGAGCTGCTTTTTTAACTGCTTTCTTAGGAGCTGCTTTTTTTACTGCTTTTTTAGCTGCTGCCTTCTTAGGAGCTGCTTTTTTTACTGCTTTTTTAGGAGCTGCTTTTTTTGCTGTTGCCATGGTTTTTGTTTTTTGAGATTTTTGTTACTACGAAGTAAATAAATTTATTAACGCTAACTAATTTTCAGACAGTTATTTTATTAACACAATATTGTTGAAATTGTTAATACCACAATTCGCAAATGCGACTTAAAAAAACAAATTGCGCAAAAAATATTTTAATAAAAAACAGAGTAGCTTTAATTGCCTTATTTTAATGGTGTTTTAAGGGATAGGCTTAAAAAATTTTAAAATAAATAAAATCTAGGAGTGCTTGTTTTTTGTTTTTTCGAATAAAAAACCACTGTAAAAAAAAGTAAATTATTTTTTAAGGAAACGCACTTAGAAAGTTATTTCACTATCCATTCGTTTTCAACTTCCCAACCAGCTAATAATTTAATAGCAGTTGTATTTATAAAAACCGGTTCGGGTTGTTGATGTAAAAAATAATTGCCTGTATCGAAAAGCCCATTTTTATTGGCATCTTCAACCACTCTCATAAAATAATTCCCAGGCAATATATTTTTATATACTATTAATTTTTCGGAAGTTGATGCTAAAGAAAATTCTACAAGTGTTTTTTTAATAACTTGTTCTTTATCATTTAATAATAACACAATGTAATTTTCTTTCTTTGGAAAAAGTAATTTCAGATTAAGTTGGGCGTAATCGTAGGGTGACGTTGTTGTAAATTTATAGGATATGGAATCGTTAGATCTGCCGTAAATAGTGTCGTTCAACGCGTTTTTATTGACAGTTAGTGTGTAATTTGTTTCTGGTTTAAACTCAGCCTGAATCGTAAATGTATTTACTGAAGAACCATTTTTAAGTATCGTAATAGTTTTTTTTGTTTTGATGGTGTCTTTCTGTTCAACGAGGGTAATTTTATTTTCAAAGATGTTTTTTCGTTCAATGGGGAAATTTAATTCAAACTGTGGTAATGCATAGTAAGGTAATATTGAACTGATATTTGATTGTAAAGAATACTTAATAGTGTTGTTTTTCCTTTGTTTTGCAATGGTTTCGGCGGATGGTATTCTTATGGTAATGGTATCAGCTTTTTTTGTTTGATATAAAATAATTGGTTGTATGGTGTCAAACAGATTGTCGTAATATAATGTTAAGGTATCCAGTGTAGTGTTTTTTGTATAGGTTAACAAATTTTTAGCTAATACGGATTTAATATCCTTTTGTGGCTTATTAAATGCAATAATTACTTTGCCGTATTCAATAAAACTATTTCTTCTCATAAAGCTTTTAAAAGGAACCTCTTTAAATAGCAGTAAATTTGAGGGAACGCCGTCATTTGGATTAATCAAAGTATCTTGATAAGCTATTTGTTCTTCTGAACCATCATATAATAAGTTTTTATTGCCATCATTAATAGCAACTAATTTAAAAAAGGCATTTGGCAAATAATTGAAACTGTAATTCCCAGCATCATCCGTTTTGCTGATGTATAATGGTTTATCTTTATATACAACGCTATCACTTGCGTTTGCTCGATATAAGCCAATTAAAAGCTTAGCAACCGGTTTTCTATCATAAGCATTCAAAACCTGACCTGATAATTTTAAACTGTCAATGGTATTTCCTGTACTAAAAATATATTCAAAGTTTTGTAATACGTTTCCTTCATGTAAATCAATAATAGCATTACCGAATGATAATTTATATGTGGCATTTGGAATCAGGGTTTCGTTAAAGGTAATTTTCAATATTTTACCATTAGCCTGTATCTCTGGCATTTCCTTGGTTTGCGGCGTAATGATAAACTGATTCGCGATATCTTTTAAACGGATGTATTCATCAAATTGGATGGTGATTTGTTTGGAGGTAAAATTTATAGACGCATTTTCTGGATTATAACGCAGCACTTTAGGTTGCGCAGCATCTTTTTTACCTCCAGTTAAGGGCGTAATTTGTGCGCAGCGAGTGCCAATTAAAACAACAAATAGATATATAAATGCTTTTTTCAATTTTTTATTACAAAGAAAGTGTTTTTTGCTTAATACCAAATGTATTTATGATTTAGACTAAAGATAGGAAGTAATTTTTTATCAA
>JAYVDU010000612.1:0-8406 GCA_043749245.1 Bacteroidota bacterium
TTTACCAGTTGAAATTGTTTTCGGAACCAAATCTGAATGGGTACCAACAGGCGAAAAAGACGAAAAAGGTCATGAGAAAGAAAATGAAATTCAAGTTGAAAACATTATCAATAATCCTGTACCTGCATGGATCAAAAAACCAATTGATTTAAAAGATGAAGATTACAAGGCGTTTTACCGCGAGTTGTATCCAATGCAATTTGAAGAGCCTTTATTTCATATCCATTTGAATGTAGATTATCCTTTTAACTTAACGGGTATTTTATATTTCCCTAAATTATCTAACAAGTTTGAAGCGCCGAAAGACCGTATCCAATTATACAGCAATCAAGTGTTTGTGACTGATAATGTAGAAAACATTGTACCTGATTTTTTAACCATGTTACGTGGTGTAATTGATAGTCCGGATATTCCGTTAAATGTGAGTCGTAGCTATTTACAAGCTGACAGCAACGTCAAAAAAATATCGGCACACATTACTAAAAAAGTAGCTGATAAATTAGAAGAGATCTTTAAAAAAGACCGTCCTGATTTTGAAGCGAAATGGGATGATATTAAAATATTTGTTCAATACGGAATGATCAGTGATGATAAGTTTTATGACAAAGCTTCGAAATTTGCTTTTGTAAAAAATACGGATGCGAAAGCCTTTACTTTAGAGGAATACGAAGCACATGTGAAATCTAATCAAACTGACAAAGACAATAAAGTAGTTTATTTATATGCTACTAATATGGATGAACAACACACGTATATTGATGCAGCTAGGTCTCGTGGATATGACGTGTTATTAATGGATTCGCCTTTAGATGCGCATTTAATTAATCATTTAGAAAGTAAATTAAACAATACGCAATTTGTACGTGTTGATGCTGATACCGTTGAAAAATTAATTAAGAAAGAAGATGCTCAACCAAGTAAATTAACGGAAGCAGAGCAAACAGCTTTAAAACCAATTGTAGAAGGCGTTGTAGCGAAAGAAAAATACACAGTTACATTTGAAAGTTTAAGCGAAACAGATTCTCCTATGTTAATTACACGCCCTGAGTTTATGCGTCGTATGAAAGATATGCAAGCCATGGGTGGAGGAGGCGGTATGAACTTTTATGGTGTGATGCCTGATATGTACAATTTAGTAGTAAATGCAAATCATCCATTAATTGGAAAAATACTAGCAGAAAAAGATACTACAGTTCAATCTCAATTAGCGAAACAAGCTGCTGATTTAGCCTTGTTATCACAGGGTTTATTAAAGGGTGAGGAGTTGACTAAGTTTATTAAACGTAGCGTAGAAATGATAAACTAAAAATTATCGTTGGAATTTAAATTTATTATTTTTTAATTAAAAAGAGAGATGTTATATATCTCTCTTTTTAATTTATAAAGTACAAGATTCATTCTTGTAGTTAAAAAAAAGGTACAAAATATTATGCAATAAAAGTGTCATAAACTCGTTGAATAAATTATGAATAAACAAAAATTGGTTTTAACTTAAATTAAAGCTACTTTTGATAAGTAGACCTTTTTACTATTCTCTTTTTTATTAAAAAAACATTCTATGAAACTTAAAATATTTATATCATTATTTTTATTTAGCCTTACCACATATTCTCAAGATAGCTTAAAAGTAAAAAAGTTTAGTCATGACATAGGCTTTAATACTGTTTTATTAATAAAGCAACTAATTAGTAATAATCCTACCTCTACTTTAGCCCAACTACCATACAGTTTATTTTATAATTTGTACTATAAAGATAAAATTGGATTCAGAGTCGGGTTAGGACTATCAACACTTCACACAGAGACTGCTATTGAAGGTCAAGTTGACAAAAGATTAAGTACAAATATGAGTACTAATTTTAGATTGGGAGTATCGTATAATATTGTAAAAACAAAACGATTAACCTGTATTGGTTATGCTGATTTTATTACAAGCAGTTCCAATATGACTTCAACCAACACTTCTACTGTCCAATCATTTCCTAATCCTGTTGAAAGTATAAAAACAGAAAGTATTGATAAATCTAGTGGGGTTGGAGCAGAAGTTGGGGTAGGTTTAAAATTTAATATCTTAAAACATTTAAGTATTTATACGGAAGTTCCTTTAGTTTTTAATTCTAATAATGTAGCTTCTCAAGTTACTATTACGCAATCAGGGATTGCAGATAAAACAAAATCCACTGTTTACCAAAATAGCTTTCAAATTATATTACCGACTACCTTGTACTTAGTATTAACATTCTAAAAAAAACATTATGAAAAAAACGATTGTTTTATGTAGTATTTCACTAATCATGATTGCGGTTGCATGTAAAAAAGATTTAATAGAAAATACAACTCCTGATAATTATAGCGGTACGCCGATACTACCGTCAACACCTTATGATTATTTACATTCAAATAATGATAATTTAGCAACATTAGGAAGAGTTCTGTTTTATGATAAAAATTTATCTCTAAATGGCAGTGTTGCTTGCGCTAGTTGCCATCAACAAGAAAAAGCTTTTTGCGATAACTTACAATTTAGCACAGGTCTTGAAGACTTAAAAACAAAACGTAATTCACCTTCCATTTTCGCAAAACAAGGTCGTATGTTTTGGGACGGCAGGGCTTCTAGCATCAGTAATTTAATGCTAAAGCCTATTAAAAATCACATCGAGATGAAATTTGATAATTTAGATAAATTGGCTTCTAAACTTTCCAAGATATCGTATTATCCCGATTTATTTAATAACGCTTTCTTTTCTCCTGTTATAGACAGTACTAAAATACAATCCGCCTTAGCAGAATTTATTTCTAACTTTACTTTTTCAAATAACAGATTTAATCAATCTCAAAAATTTGGAACGGCATTGAATCCTTCTGAGAAAATTGGCAAAGATGTTTTCTTTGGAAAAGGAAAATGTTCTGAATGTCATCATATTGATGGCGGAGGAAACCTTAATGGTTATGGCTTTACAGATATGGATTTCAATATAGGGTTAGATCAAACATATGCAGATAATGGAATCGGAGCCCTTACGGGTAATGCAAGCGATAATGGAAAATTTATGGTGGCTACTTTGTTGAATGTTGAATTCACTTCTCCTTATATGCATGATGGAAGATTCAAAACATTGGAAGAAGTTGTAGAACACTATAATAGTGGCGTAAAAAATCACCCCAATCTTTCTGGAACATTGCGTAATACTGAAGCTTTCAATAATATGACTGAACAACAACTTTTACAATTATTTGATGCAAACCACGACGGTCAACTTACCGAAGATGAATTTTCTTCAATAGCTCCTCAGCAATTGAATCTTACTGATTTAGAAAAGAAAAGTTTAGTGACTTTCTTAAAAACATTATCGGATGCTACTATTTTAGTAGATAAGAGATTTAGTAACCCTTTTAAACATTAGGATAACTCTATTATACCAAAGTAACTTAGGTTTTAGAATTTTAAAAAACAAAACGGTCATTCCGAACTTGTTTAAAATCTATTGTGCAAAATTTAAGTTGGATTGGTACAACTGTCTTTTTATGTCTTTCTTTTTTTATTTTTAAATTAAGGTATTCATGTGTTCACTTCGTTCGGGTGTCGTTGAACTTCATTTTAATTCCGATTGCTATCGGAAGCTCGTTTACCTCAGTAAAAACCGCTTTAAATCCCGATAGAAATCGGGACATCTAAAAAATTCTATTTAATAGAGGCGCCCATTAATATAAATTAATTCCATTAAAGATTAATTTATTTCCCAATTCAAATAGATTAACTTTATCATTAACCGTATTATTTGAATAGTTAAAGGCGTAAATACTTATCCTAGCATTACTAGTAGAATATAACAAACTCAATTCTTGATATTTAAAAGTTACCGATGTGCTATTTGCAGGTAGTGTTTTTTTTATGTTACCAATACTACTAAAACCACCATCACTAAAAATTACAATTAGTGAATCATAATTAGAAACATTATTTCCTATATTGATAGTGTAATCAGAATTTTTAGAAATAGAATAATTTACTGGAATTAAACTTGCGTTAATTACAGGAAAACCCCTGTTTAGATTTACATTCATTGGCTTAAATACGCCATTTCCGTTTGTAACCCAATTTGCAGATGAATATGTCAATGAATAACTACTACTATACCAAACGCTAAAATTTTGTTGAACATTTTTAAATAGAGAATATCCATTTAAGGCAACTGATCCCACATCTATATTTCCGAGAGATGAAAATGAACCACTGGATTGATAATGATTGTAAGCAGATGTTAACTTCTTTGCTGGATCCGAAAATGCTGCAAATAAAAAATTTGAAATATTGCTACTTGATGAATTATAAGCATTAGTCTGTATATCAGCATATAAATAACCATTGATCTTAGAAGGATTATCAGGAAAACCGTTAGTCAAATCCTTATTTACTGGAGTTAGATTACTACTCATTACATCATTTTTTTTACAAGAAGTTGCAATAGAGATTAGAAATCCACCAAGTATTAAAAATATTTTATTCATTATAATGTAATTATTATTAAATAACTTACAATGTAGTCATTTAAATTTAGATTTCATATTAAGTATTACTGTTGTCCGAGATTGTGGACTTAAAGTCCACAAAATGTACGGGATACATTTAGTAACCCCAGACTTAAGTCTGGAGTTGTGATACCTAGTCATCCCGATAGATATCGGGAAAGGGCTTTAGCCATGATAATCAGTTTTAAATCGAACACTAATTATTAAGTAGTGTCAGAAGAAAACTCCAATTTCATAGTTACTCTCGACTTAAAATACTCTCATTTACTATTTGTAAACTTCGTTTTTTAAGTCTTCGCAAGCCTCGTTAAAGAACTTTCTATTCCAGACTTTAATGATTTTTATCATTTTAAATAATTATTTTAACAAAAAAGAGAGATGTAATATCTCTCTTTTTTGTTATGCTATAAAAACGAAATAGACAAAAAAATATTAAGATTTCACTTAAAAAGTTTGTTTTTTGTTTTTGTTTTTCTTTTGCTTTTCCAAAAGAAACAAATACACATAGCTATCGGTACAAAGACGAAAACCGTATCCATTTTTTTTCGCTCAAAGAGCCTTTGCAATTCCCCAAAAATTCTGTATATCGCTCCGTTCGTTTACACCTAACAGACCAATCATAACTTATGCCTATTAATATGGATTTTTATATCCATACAAGTATGAAAATAATGTTAATCCAAATAATTGTTTTAAATCACATGATTAATAATAGTTCCCAAAATTTGATATTCAGTTTTTTACATAATTTTTTTTCGTTGCCTATTTACCGTTTGTTTGATGATAAATAATACCATTCATTATAAATAAATGGTCCAAACCACATATGCACATAGTTCACATAGAATACTTGTTTATAGACTATGTTTCCTATGTAGAGTTTCCTCAGTAACTAAAAAACCGAGTAATATCAATTCTTTAAAGGAGTTTTCTGTAAATCATTTGCAAGGTAAATAGTTGCAAAACGTTAGTAAATACGTTATATTACTCTGTATTAAAATTATATTTACTACGCTTGCCGAATTACTGCATACGTTGGTAAAGGTGCGGTAGGCTTTGCTAAATCGGTGTGAAATCCTAGTTTTTCCGGCGCAGCTGAAGCGTTGTATGTGCGAGGAATTGCGAAGCACTCATTTGCGCCAAATTAAAAAACAATAAAAACGTTAATAAAAATGGATTTGGCGATTTAGCTTGTCGCGCCTCGGCGTGATTGCTTCTTTTTGATCAAGCAAAAAGAAGGTTAAAAAGATGGCTGAGTTACTGAGGAAACCCTAATTAGCTCTTGCAAAAAAACATAGTGTCGGATAAGAAAAATAAAGGTTCGGAGCTTGCAAAGTCTTATATTGATATTCTTTCTAAAAAACCCAAATAAACTCATTCTTCTTTATCTCACGCTAGGGCGTGATCAAAAAATAGTTTCAGGGCAACGATGTTGTATACGCCTGAGCCTGCATGAGGACGAAAGCTATACTAAGATTTTTATAAATCATCTTGATAAAAAATAACGTCGCATCTTTAGCCTAAATTATAAATTCAGTTGGCATAAGGTATCGGACTATTTTTCCTGTTAATTCAACTATTCCTAATTCTACTAATAATAAAATCCACCTAAATTTATCAAATTAATGTTGAGTAGGAGTCATAAGCTTTTTTAAGGCGAGCTCCATCGCCCGTAAACATAGCATAAGTGCAAATTAGTTTTTAAATCTCGAAATGTAAATCGAAACCCCTATAGCAACAATTCCACTTACCAAAAATGTAGCCGATGGATTAAATGTGAACCATAACACTCCGGCCAACGAACTTGCAATCATTGTAGCTATGCTTTGAAATGCTGTATATGTTCCAATAGCGGTTGCCGTATTTTCTTTCTTACAAAGGTTCGTAATCCATGCTTTTGCTATACCTTCTGTAGCTGCTGCATATATGCCGTATAAAAAGAGCAGAACAATAAAAATCATTTTACTTTCGGCGTAAGCCATACCAATATAAACAATGGCAAATAAAACCAAGCCGGAAATAAATATTTTTTTCATGCCGATTTTGTCTGCAATAACGCCTAATGGATAAGAAAATAAAGCATAAATGAGATTATAGAATACGTACACGCCAATAACTGTAGCATCATTGAACCCTGCTTCCTTTATTTTTAATAACAAAAACACATCAGAACTATTAAATAAAGTAAACACCAATAAAGCACCCACCAATTTACGATAGTTTGCAGGGCTTTCTTTCCAGTATTTTATAAAATCAAATAATCGTGTTTTCGTTTTTGGCTTAAACTGTTCTTTCGGTTTTTCTTTTATAAAGAAAGTAAATGCTATTGCTAAAACACCAGGAAAGAATGCGATAATGAAAAGAGTTTTGTAATCGTTGGGATAATATGCTAAATAAACCAAAGCTGCCAATGGGCCTAATACCGCGCCCAATGTATCTAGTGAGCGATGGAAGCCAAATACTCTACCTTTTGTTTGAGGCGTTGCTTCGTCTGATAATAAAGCATCTCTTGCTCCTGTGCGCACTCCTTTACCAATACGGTCGATGGTTCTCGAAAAGAAAATCCATAAAGGATAAGTAAACAAAGCCATCATTGGTTTTGAAATAGCACTTAAGGCATATCCGATTTGAACGAATGGCAAACGTTTACCTTTGTTATCGCTTAAACTACCAAAATATCCTTTGCTTAATCCTGCGGTGGCTTCTGCAAAGCCCTCTAATACTCCAATTAAAATAATAGAGAAGCCTATTGTTTTTAAATAAATTGGCATTATAGGATAAAGCATTTCACTTGCTACATCAGTAAACATACTTACTAAAGACAGTATCCAAATATTTCTTGTAATTATTTTCATGACTGTAAATTTATCACTACTAACCGAGTAATTTTTTAATAAAAAGGTAACGTTTGATATTCTTTTTTATGCTTAATATTTGCGTTTTTTATGTATTAAGGGGATCATAAGGGGAAAGTGATAAAACAAAAAACCCTAAACTATTACTAGTAAAGGGTTTATGATTTTTTAAAGCGGAGAAATAGGGATTCGAACCCCAGGAACCTCACGGTTCAACAGTTTTCAAGACTGCCGCAATCGACCACTCTGCCATTTCTCCAGAGAAGGCAAAAATAGTATTTTTTTTAATTATATGACAAATTTTTTTCAACTATTTTTTTAATTATCTTTAGGTCGTTGTAACATCCCCCACAACTTTATATTTATACACTATGTCACGTGCTTTTTTTATTGCCTTTATCTGCCTTACTTCATCTTTATTAGCTAATGTTACGGTATATTTTAATTACGCTATTTTTTCTTCACCTGCCGCTAAGCCATATTTAGAAACCTATTTAACTATTTCGGGTAATACGGTTAAGTATTTACCTGTAAATGGCGGTAATCAGGCAAGCGTCAACATAACTTGGAGAATATTAAAAGGGATAGATGCTACTAAAGAGATAGTTAAAACATCAAGTTATAACTTGTTAAGCCCCAAAGTGAGTGATAGCTTGCAAATGCCTTCTTTTATTGATAATCAACGATTTTCTTTACCCAACGGGCAATATACTTTAGAGTTTACCATTATTGATAACGCTATTCCTGATAAAAAAACAACGCATTCCGAAAAGATTATTATCGATTTTAAGCGTGATAAAAAAATATATGGCTCTGATATTCAAATTTTAGAATCGTTTACAAAGACAAATTCGCCAACTACTCTTTCCAAAAATGGCTACGATTTAATACCCTATACCATTAATTATTATCCTAAAACGCAACAATTTTTAAAATTTTATTATGAAACCTATAATGCTGATTCGTTATTAGGAAAGGCTTCCAAGTTCATTTATATGTATTATATCGAAAACAGCGAAAC
>JAYVDU010000613.1:0-8390 GCA_043749245.1 Bacteroidota bacterium
TACTTTCCAAGTACTATTAAATCGTTTTGTGGCGGAAATGCCCGTTGTTAAATAAAAAGCATCGGTTCCGCAAAATGTCATACATCCTTTTCGAGCGGTATCAGAAAATGGAGCAAGGGTAGCTATACTGTAATTTTGTAAATCAATTTTTTCAAATTCAGGGTGGATAACACCTAAACTATCTATCCCGCCAAACAAATAGCCATTTTGATTAATTTGCGCATAGCCCGCATAAGTTAGTCCTGTGTGGTTTAAAGACACTAACGTATTCCAACTATTTGATGTGGGATTATACTCATAAAATAATTTATTGTATTGATTAAGCCCATTTAATCCCAAACCTACAATCCCTAAATTATTATATTGATAAGAAACGCCTCTCCACATTCCATTTGTAGGCATATTTGTTTTTTGAATCCAATTATCTGTTAAGGGATCATAAGCCCACACATCAGGGATTCCATTATTTACTGCTGTTTTACCTCCTACTATATAGGCAATATTATTAATCACAAAGCTTACACAACCATACCTTTCTAATGCTGGCATATTGGCTTTCTGAATCCAACCATTTGTAACTGAATTATATTCCCATAAATCATTAAATAAAACACCACTACAATTAACGCCTCCAAAAATATATCCTTTTCCATTTACAGAAAATCCGGCAGAATACTGGCGTTGCTGACCAGAAGGCATAGACGAACAAACACTCCATGTTTCTGTTGTTAAATCAAAACTATAAAAATCGTTTGCGCAACCACCAATTGCTTGAGAGCCCAAACCGCAATATACTTTATTGCCAATTACAAAACGCGCACCATCATCGCGAGCCACGCCAGGGAAATCAGAAATCTTAGACCAGGTTTGAGAAATTATAGCCTCAGTTATGAACAGTAAAATGAAAATTAACTTCATTGTTATTACTTAAAATGAATTGATAAAACGTTAAGATAGTGATAATATTGTTTAATTATTTAATACATTTAAAGTTCAATTTTAAACTTATGAAAAAAATAATTTTGCCGTTTATAATCTTCTCTAATTTTATATTAAGTGCTCAAACTATTAATGAAAAATGGGTAAAAGATAATTATACCAAAAAGGAATACACCATCGTAATGCGTGATGGCGTAAAATTATTCACCTCCGTATATGCTCCAAAAGATGCTACGATAAACTCAGCAACAGCTTCGGCAACCGCAGCAACCCCGCAGGAAAAGCATCCGTTCTTATTGATGCGCACGCCTTATTCTTGCGCACCTTACGGAGAAAATAAAATTCAACCTCGGTTATATGAATTTCACTGGAAAGAATTTTTAAAAGAAGGATATATTTTTGTCTTTCAAGATGTGCGTGGACGTTGGATGAGCGAGGGTACCTTTATGGATGTGCGCCCTTTTAATCCGAATAAAAAAAAGAAAACTGATATTGATGAGGCAAGTGATACATACGATGCTGTTGATTGGTTAGTGAAAAATATTCCCAATAATAATGGTAACGTCGGCGTTTTCGGAACATCCTATCCTGGTTTTTATTCAACAATGGCTGCTTTAAGCGGACATCCGGCCATTAAAGCTGTTAGTCCGCAAGCGCCGGTAACAGAGTGGTTTAAGGGCGACGACTTTCATCACAACGGGGCGTTTATGTTGAATGATGCTTTTAATTTTTATTCAGGTTTTGGACAACCTCGCCTTAAGCCTACTACTATTGAGCCGAAAGAGTTTAGCTATTATACAAAAGACAATTATAAATTTTATTTGGAAACAGGAGCGCTTTCTAATTTCAGTAAATTGATGGGCGATAGTATTTTGTTTTGGAAAGATTTAATGAATCACCCAAACTATGATGCTTGGTGGCAAGAACGTGATGCTCGCATTGGTTGTAAAAACATAAAGCCTGCAATGCTTACGGTTGGTGGTTTATTTGATGCAGAAGATTGTTATGGAGCCTGGCATTTATATGAAGCCATTGAAAAACAAAGCCCCACTACCAATAATAAAATTGTGATGGGCCCGTGGTCTCACGGTGGCTGGTCGAAAGGAGACGGTAGCTTTTTGGGCAATGCCCGTTTCGGAAGTAAAACTTCTAAATACTTTCAAGAAAATATTGAGTTTCCATTTTTCAATTATTACTTAAAAGGAAAAGGTTCGATTGACAAATTAGCAGAAGCTACCATTTTTTTTACGGGAGAAAATGCTTGGAAAAGCCTTGATACATGGCCGCCAAAAGGTATCAGCTTAACACCAATTTACTTTAATAATCATAACCAACTCTCCTTTGACAAACCTAAAACAGAGGCTGGATTTTCTTTTTATACAAGTGATCCTTCCAAGCCTGTGCCTTATACAGAAGATGTATTAACTAACAGAACAAGAGAGTACATGACGGATGACCAACGTTTTGCAAGCAGAAGAACAGATGTCATCACTTTTAAAACAACCGTATTAGAAAATGATTTAACGCTGGCAGGCATATTAACAGCGGATTTAAAAGTAGCGATCTCTACAACGGATGCGGATTTTGTTGTGAAAATTATTGATGTATTTCCTGATGGTTATGTATACGATACGCTCGTTGATGGAAAAGGAAATGGTAAACCGTATTTAATGGATGGTTATGAAATGTTGGTTCGTGGAGAAATCATGCGAGGCAGATACCGTAATTCGTTTGAGAAACCAGAAGCATTTGAACCCAACAAATTAACGACAGTTAAATTTGATTTACCAGACATCGCACATACGTTTAAGAAAGGACATCGTTTGATGATACAAGTACAAAGCTCGTGGTTTCCTTTAGCAGATAGGAATCCGCAACAGTTCATCGATATTTATCATTGCACGGATAAGGATTTTATAAAATCAGATATTACATTATATCACGATGCAACCAATGCTTCAAGCGTGATATTGCCTATTTTGAAGAGGTAATTTGTTGTAGAAATAAAATAAACTTATGGAGCAACTATTTTTGCTTTATGATTTGTTTTTCTTTTATGAATTAAATGTATAGACCATCTTATTAATAGATAAACCACCGTTAATATAATAGGTTCAGCAATGTTAAAGAAGAAGTGGGTACCACTATTTGGCATTAGCAATTTCTGAAATAAACCCATTAAACCAAATGAATAGATAATTGAGGATAAGAATAATGAACTTACATCGATAAATATATTTTCTATTTTAAGTATTTTATGGGTAAAAAATTGAATGACGCCTACAATAAAAACGTAAGAGAGAATGCGAGAAGAGAGAAACAAAACTCCATTACCTTCATATTCCTTTAACAAACTATAAGGCTGTGAATAATCAAAATACAAAAAAACGAAGTGCAATATAAACATGAAAAGAAAGAAGGAAAACCAAGCTAATTGCTTCTTTCGGAACAATACGAATAATGATATTAAAAATGAAAATGAAACTATAGAACAAGAAATTTGAATAGAATAATTTGACCAAATCCCTAGCTTATCATCATTTAGATTTGCCATTTTATACTCAATACCCCAATTCTCTCTTACGTACTTCTCAATGGGTTCTAATCCTACATTAGCTCTACGTTTATTCAGATTAATTTCATCTTCAATTGGAGACAACTCAAACTTACCCGTACTTTCATTTTTTCTTATTTGACTTCCATATAATTGTTTTTTTCCTTGACTTAAAGCAACCCTATCCTCAAGCATAGCTAAATCAATTCCATTTGCTTTTCCACTCTTTACAGCTTCACGCAAAATTGGTAAATATTTTTCTTGAGTTGTGGCATTAGTATGCTGTATTACTAAAAACAAAGCAGAATTTCCTATATTACCAATGGCATTAGCCCCTAACCATCCATATGTATCGAGTATGTAAGTTACTTTCTTTATATTGATTGCATCTTGTTCTCTCATTAACTTTGAAAGAATACCCCGTTCTTTTGATTTTTGAACTAATGATTTAGATGTATTGTTTTCAAGTTCGACGAGCTGTAGTCTATATTTTTCATCATCAGCATAAATGCTATCCAATTGTAAAATAAGCGGTTTATTATTGCTTACCTGCGCAATACAATATATATGAAATGATGCAAAAAGTAATATCAGGATTTTTTGTTTCATTTATTTTTTTCTAAAAATTACCTGTATATACCTACTCAAACCTCAAGCTCTCGATAGGGTCAAGCTGAGAAGCGCGTTTGGCGGGGATATAACCACTTATCAAACCTACCACTAAGCATATAACAAAGCCAAAAATAACCCAAAACCAAGGCATAAAAAAATCGGAACTCAAATAAAGAGAAATAGTGTTTGCCATGATAATTCCCATGAGTATTCCAAATACACCGCCAATAAAGCAAATCACAATACTCTCAATCAAAAATTGCATTTTAATTGTATCTGAAGTGGCTCCTAGTGCCTTACGAAGTCCTATTTCTTTGGTTCGCTCAGTAACGGACACCAACATGATGTTCATTAATCCTATAGCGGCACCAAGCAATGTAATAATACCAATAATAATAAAACCCATAGAAGCCTTGCTGGTTAAGCCAATCAGCATAGCGGCTAAGCTATCCGATTTGGTAATTTCAAAATTATCATCTTCGCCAAGCGGTACGCTTCTTATTTTTCTAAATAATCCAGAGGCTTCGCTTAACGCCATCGCCAATAATGCCGAGTTTTTCGCCATCACATTAATGGTAAAACTCATACCAGGTTTACCAAAATATTGTCGCGCATTGGTAAGTGGTATAATGCAAATTTTATCTCCTCCAAAACCCATACTATTTCCCTTACTGGCAAGTATACCAATCACTTTGTATTTCGTGCTTCCAACCGTTATCGTTTTATCAATGGCGGTTTGCTTGCCTTTAAATAAATCGAACTCCACATCTTTACCAATAATAACCATACTGGAACCACTGATCAATTCTTGAGGCGAAAAATTTCTTCCTTTTTCTAACTCATAACCACTTGTAGCTAAGTAGTTTTCATCTGCTCCAAATACTTGAATGTTTGGATTTGTTTTTTCTGCTTCAAATTTTATGCGGGCATTAAATGACGCCATTGTAGAAACGGCCGTTGTTACAGGAAACGTGAATTCATTTTTAAAGCATACAGCTTCTTGATAGGCAATGGCTTGATAGTGTTTCGCTTTTTTGCCACGTTTACCAATACGAATGGCTGTTGCCCTATTTCTAATAGTGAATGAATTTGCGCCCATGCTTGTGAAATTGCTATTGATAGAGCCTTTCATCGCATCAATAGCCGACGATATACCAACCAAAGCCGTGATCCCAAAAAAGATGATAAGCATGGTTAAAAAAGCACGCAATTTATTTCCTTTAATAGAATCTGTTGCAACCTTAATATTTTCTTTAAGTAATAATGCCATAAAGTAAAAATAGGGATTCTCAGCAATATATAATTTACCGTTTATGTAGGAATTAGGTTTTTTTACACGAAATAATGTTGCATATAATATGAACGTATAAAAAACAAATAGTATAATTCCCATTTTGTCAGGCAATGAGTTTAAATGTCGAACTTACTCTTCGACTTCGCTCAGAGTGACGTTCAGCCTGTGACATCGAACAAAGTCGAGATGCAATAATTTATTCTTCACACTATAAGGTTACTCGAACTAACATAGGACTATTTAATAAATTTATCTGATATAAATCCAATTTTTAATCTTACAAAATGTTTTATAATGACTTAGGTAAACATAAATTCTTATGTTTGTATATCATGCAGTTTATAAAAAAAAACTATATACTATTAATCTTATTAGGGATTAACATCTTATTTAAAACTATCTGCTTAAGTTCCCAACCGATTTCGCATGACGAGCCCTTTACTATTTACCATGCTCAATTTGATTTTTTAAATATTATCCATTATTTAAAAAATTATAACAACCCCCCATTATTTGAATTAGTTCTCCATTTTTGGATCAACGTATTTGGTATTTCTCCCTTTGCTGTTAGGCTTCTTCCAATGTTATTTAGTTCGTTATCAGTTATCTATATCTATAAAATTGGAAAATTATTATACAATCAACGCATTGCCTTAGTATCTAGCTTATTATTTACATGCTCTACCTTTCAAATATATTATGCGCATGATTGCAGAGTGTATTCCTTATTTTTATTACTCACACTTCTTTCATTTTTTTTCTTTTTTAAATTAATAAAAGATGATACGTTAACCACAGTTCATCTCATTTGTTTTATACTAACTAACGTCTTACTTATATATGCTCATTATTTTGGATTTATTGTTTGGTTTTTACAAATTGGCATAACGTTAGGTTGGTTTTTAAAATCCAAACAGATTTTTAAAACAGTATTAATTTCATTCATCATAAGCTTACTATTATATGCTCCACAATTAATTTTAGTTATTTCTCATTTTTTAGATTCCGCTAAAAATGGCACCTGGTTAAAATCGCCCAATGGCTTAGAGAGCATTTACAATATGCTGTGGTCGTTTTGTAATGCGCCCGTAGTAACTGTTTTGATGATAATACTACTTGTTGCAACCCTAATTAAGTATATTATCACTCGAAAAAAAATAGAAGTAAATATCTATACAAAATTTATACTCGTTTGGTTTATTATTCCTTTCATTGCCATGTTTTTGATATCTTACAAAGTACCCATGTTTTTAGATAGATACTTGATTTTTATTACGCCTGCATTTTATATTCTAATTGCGCTCAGCTTAAATTTTTTATTCACCTCACAAAAAATTTACCACACACTATCTGTTATAGTAATTATACTGTTTGCCATAACAACTACTGTCAATCCCTTCAAAAAAAGATTAATAGATAACAGCGTCCACTTTATTGCAAAAAACAAAACGCCACATACGTTAGTTTTAGTTTGTCCGTTTGATTACATAACAACCTTTGCATACAGTTATAATCGAAGCTATTTTAAAAACATCAATCAGGATGGTGAATACGCTTCCTTAGATAATCAACTTAAAAGCGAACACATTTATTTTGTGAACGATATTGATTTTGCTGCAGATAAAGTATTACAACAATTTGACACCATCATATATTTGGATGCAGGTGCTGATTTTGCCATGCCAAACAATAACATAAAGAAGGTATTAAGCACTCATTTTACAGAGTTAGATAATCGCTATACAGATAATTTTTTTAAAATTTATACGTTTAAAAAACATTAAAATCCAAATCAATACCAATAAAAAATAAGTAATACAAAACACATAGTTCAAATAGAATCCTTGTAAATAATCAACTATGTTTCCTACGTGCCTCCTATGTGATTCAAAATGGGCTCTTATGTATTAAATATATTTGATATAACTTAATCATTTAAGCCCATGACAGCCTTTTCGTAGTCGGGATGCTTTAATAGAGATTCATCTATTTTTTTTGAATCTAATTTGCCAAATACATGGATGTAGGCTTCAAACGTCATAGAGTCGTAATGAATGATGTTATATTTATACTGAGCAGTTTGAAATAAATTAAGTAACAATAATAAAGTCATCACTCCATAAATGATTCTTTTTTTAAAGATTGCTCCTTCTGAAATTTTGTAAAAAAATGTAGCAAAACCTATACACAATAAAGGATATAAATCAATAAGAGTTCGTTGACTATATGAACCGCCGTACCACCAACACCACCAGCAACTAATAATAAATACATATAGTGGTAACATAATGCTTATTAAATAAAAAAACATAGTGGTTTGTTGCCTGCGCATAAACCAAACACCCATTAAGGCAAATGCGATTAAAGGTGTGTAAATAAACCAACCCTTCCTAAAGCCCAGTAAACACTCAAATATGTGAGGATTACTAAAATAAAAATGTTCTTTTCCATACGAAAAATGAAAGAAATTTCCTGTCACATATTTCCAATATATTAATTGGGGTAATATTATAAGAACAGAAATTGTTATAAATAACAATGTTAATTTATAATGATTCATCATTAGTTTTAATCTGGTTTTAAAATCATCGAAAGACGTAATGCCTATTAAAAAAATAGTGAGTATTAACAGCGCATTAATTGGTCTTATCAACACAATTAATCCAAACAAAATCCCTAAATAAACCGTGTATTTTATATTCGGATATTTAAAAAAAGCAATCGTGAAATATATGAAAACAGAAAACAGTGAAAACGTATACGCGTGTGACATGGCTGAATCTATAGCGGAGTAACATAATAAATTAGTTCCGAAAAAAATAAAGAATAAGCTTAACGCTGTTATTTTTTCGGAATAAAAAAGAAGTAATGTTTTTCGTAAAAACACCAGACCAAACAATAAATAAAATAGGCCTGAAAATTCGATAAAGCAATGATAAATCTCTGAATAACCACTATTATCATATCCCAAAGGTTTTGCTAATACATGTG
>JAYVDU010000614.1:0-2470 GCA_043749245.1 Bacteroidota bacterium
TTGATGATGATGCTGGACTTACAGCAGGATTAATAAACGTAATCATTGGTGGTAATTTAATATCAACATGTGGTGTATAAGTCACATTAATTGTTTTAAAATCTATACCATAACTATTAGTCCCTTTTACAACAAGTGTATTATTACCTACTTGTAAATTATCAGTAAAATCAACTGTTTTAGATGTTAAATCAAACGTAAAATTTGTAACTAATGCCCCATTAAACGTCACTTCAATATCGCTTTGTGTATTTACATTTAAAACCGATAATTTAAAATTATATAATAAATTATCTGAAGAGTTAATGGCTGTTGCTGGATTGATAAGGTTTACAATAGGAGGTGTTGGATTTGCATTTGGCGAATAATTAACATACGCAGATTTTAAATTATTACCATCAGTATTACTGGCAGTAATTTCTAAAATATTACTTCCTGTATTTAGTGTGGCATAATAAATTAAACCAGATCCATTATAGGTGTAATTTGTAATAATGGAACCGTTGTATTTCACAATCAATCCTGCTGATGAAGGAACATTTGTAATGTTTGCATTATATACATAAGTAGAACCTGATACATTAAATGGAGACGCATAAGGATTAATAAACGTAATTTGTGGTGGTAATTTTTGTGCAATACGTGGTTGATAGTTCACTGTTATTGTTTTAAAATCATTTCCGAAAGTATTTGTTCCTTTTATATAAAGAGAGTTTGTCCCTGTAATTAAGTTGCCAATAAAATCAACTTCTTTTGTAATAGCATTATAGGTGAAATTAGTAATAGTACCTCCATTATAGATTAAAGAAATATCATTTTTAGAATTTACGTTTAATACGCTCATTTTAAAATTATAGATTGGAGTCGCCGCGTTATTATTAATTTGTATGGGAGATACTAGATTCACAATCGGAGGATTACCAATTTGAACTTGTGTATTATAGTTAACCGTGGTTGTTTTATTGTCTTCTCCTGCGCTGTTATAAGCGCTAATAGCAATAGAATTAGAGCCATTAATTAAATTTGCGTTAAACGATATTTGTTTGGTACTACTATTATATGTAAATGGTATTGATAAACCATTGTAAAACAACGAAATATTATTTTGGCTCGACACATTAAGTACTTTAGCATTAACAACATAAGATTGATTAGCCGATACGTAACCACTTAGAAGAGGATTAATAAATGTAATAATTGGTAATACAACTTCCTGACCTACTGGTTGGGTATAAATAATATTACAATTTGTAACGTCATTACCGTAATTATTGCTTACAGAAATTGTTATGTTATTATTTCCGTTCAATAAATTAAGAGGAAATGTTATTTGTCCATTTGTTGTATTAAAATTAAAGTTAGTCGTTGCTATATTGTTTATTTTAACCGTGATATTATTTTTTGATAGTACATGAGAAGAGTTAGCTACTACATTATATTGTGCACTTTGTGTTGTGAACGGACAACTGTTTGGGCTTGTAATATCAACTGTTGGAGGGTTTCCGGAATACTGCTGTTGCGATTGTTGATAGATAACCGTTGTTGATTTGTTATCTGTACCCACTGAATTGGTAGCTACAATCTGAATATAATTAGTGCCTAAATTCAAATTACTATTATATTCTAATAGATGTGTTTGAGCATTGTAATTAAAATTATTTACAGAGTTAGAATTTAGATATAATTTAATTTGATTACTGTTGTTTACGTTTAATATTTGAGCTGTTATTTTGTATTGAGCATTGTACGTAATTTGTCCGTTTAATGATGGATTGATATATGTTACGAATGGTTTTTGTACAGGACTAACTGTTGGAGTAGGCGACGTGTATGCCACTGTATTGGTTGTTACTACAGAGTTTGTAGTTGATATAGTATTTGTAGGAACTACCGTATTTGTATAAGCATTTTCATCTCGTGGCGGCTGATTGGTTTTATTTTTACCACTCAACGTAAATAAAAAATTGATACCTGCATAATGATAGTAATCTTTGTTGCCAACAAGTTTATCGGTATTAGTTGAAATTTTGCCATCTAAATAATCAGCATTAACGCCCTGAGGAACAGTTACCTTATATTCTAATATCATTGCAAAAGCGGGCGAAAACTGATAACCTAAACCTACACCTGCCGAGGGAGAAAACGTTACTAAATTCCCACTTTTGCTGCCTAAAGCATACGACTCATATTTTTTATCAATTAAAGTATTATACGAATTAATTACTGTTGATTGATTTCCAGTAGAATCTATTTTACTAAAATCATAACGTTTACCATCTCCATTTAATAAATCCGTCATAGTGCGATAGCTTGTAAAACCAACGCCACCCCATAAATTAAGTAATACATGTGTTTTTTCGCGTAAGCGATTAAACGTTAATTGAAGTTCTAATGAGCCTTCCGATAAAGTCATTTTATAATTATCATACACATAGTGTTTACCAGAACTTACACTATCCGAATAATTGAC
>JAYVDU010000615.1:0-2470 GCA_043749245.1 Bacteroidota bacterium
TATTAAATATGATTGTTTTTTCATCCAACACATCTATTTGCTTTCTTATATCATAACAAAGGCTGTCTTTTTGTTCTTTAATATGACTTTCAAATTTATTTGCAATAAGCTTTAAGATGGCACTACCATCAACGTCTGTAAAGGTTAAATGATTCGGAATGATTCTATAATGAAAATAAAATAGTTTTTCATATGAAATCAAACCGTCTTCTTTGTATATTTCTCCTAATTCCATAAAATATTTTATTTAGTAAACCATTCCTTATCTATTTTTATAAAAAAATTCTCATCAAAAAGCAACTGTATTTCTAGAGTTTTTATTGAATCTTCCAATTCTTTAATTTTACCTTCAAACATTCTATATTGAGCTTGTTCAAAAGTTTCCATAATAGGTTCTTTAAGCATTTCTTCGTAACGTTCATTAATTTTTTTTCTTTTTAAATCAAAATATCTTCCGATAGTATTTAGAAGTAATCTTTGAGCTTCGTTTGAAGCTTCAAGTTTATTTACACGAATACTCATATTATCAACTTTATCAATTTCTTGGCTGCAACTATTAAGTAAACGACAATATTCTCCATTTTCTCTCGCATAATTTTCTTCTATATCAGTCAGTATTTTTGCCTCATCAATACATAGAGAAAGGCGCGAATCTATAAGCGTTTCTACTAAAGACTTTTTTAAATTTAATAATTCTTCATGGCTTTGATTAAAGTTATCGAAACCGTAACCGCCTCCATATTTTTGGAGTATGTATTCTGACGGATAGACTCCGCAAGCAATCGCGCACGATAAAATAAATTCTGGCAAATCTCCTTCATCAAGGTGTTCATTTAGTAAGTCTTCATTATTGCTTGGCATATTATAATTTTTTATTTAGAACAAATTTAAAATCCAATAACGTCAAATTATGTCGTCATAATTATATTTTTTTTAAATGTTTAATGTAATTATTTAATAAACTTTCTATTTGAATCTTAGCAACAGGATTTGCCGAATGGACCATAAATTTAAACTTCTTTAAATCTAATTTTGATTGGTACACTAGCCATTTAGCACAATCATAACCGTCTTTTGCAACTGCTCCTTTACTATTTAAACCTAAATCATTATCAAAACTAATAAAACTTGGTAGTCCATTTCGTTTAATAACCTGGACGAAGGCTTCATAATTTCGCACAATTATAAAATCAGATTCTTCCATTTTAGGATAAACTTTTTTTACAATTCGTATATCATCTAAAAATAAATTATATTTCATTTCATAAAAGTATAATGTAATAACGACAAGAGGCGTCGTTTTAATTAAGTACGAGGTGCAATAAAAATTAGACGAATTTTACTTACTTAAATCAACTTGCTCATCTCCATTTTGATAAGGCAAATACGAAAAAATAAATTGAAACATTTCCTGAGTGGTTCTCATGCTTTTTACAGCCTCGCCCTGAACTACCTGTTTTGGCGGACGATTGGGGTTAAACGGATTTTTAGATGTGTTGTCAAATGTGCCATATACATGTATAGTAGTTCCTGCCGAAATTTTAATAGGATGCTGATACGTGTAGTAATACTGCCATCTGAAATCCCATTTTTTTATTTTAATTAAAGGGATCGTGTCTCCATTTGGTTTAATGGCAAAGGCCCAAAACGTTTTTCCTAATAAGTGCATGTGCGGGTTAACGGATAACAAGGAAATATCAGCATCTAGTGTTGCCTGTGTATGAAATGTTTGCACCTGATTAGCTTGTAAAATAAATTCGGGTTCAATTTTAGAAATACCAAACGTTCCCAATTGTGTTTCTCTAATTGGTCGTTTAGGCTTAGGCCCATAAAACACATTGATGTGAGAGCTATCAAACACATCAGCATTACTTGGTCCGTAATGAATACTTTTTAATAAAATAGCAGATGTTTTATTGATTTTATATCCTCCAATTTCCTTCGGATATATTGGTGGCGTATATCCCGGCAGGTAATACACCGTGTTAGGTGTTAATGTAGGAAATGTTCCATCGTCATTTAAAATATTTAATTGAGCGTATAATTGTTTATACTCTTTATATTCATCCAATGCATAAGTTAAACCAGACTGTAACTCTTTTTTCTTTCCGTCCTCATAATTAATTAAATGTCCATTGATGTGATGAGCCAGTTTACGGTGATCGGGAACAAATTCGAAATAACGGACAAAGGTATCCTTTGCTAATTTCATAGGGATTTTTACAATGTAAAAATGATCGTCGCCATTTCCTTTAATAGGAAGAGCTCTGTTAAATCGGATCACGGTGTCTGGTTTACCTAGTGAGGAGCCAAAATACAACGATGGTGCCTTCGGTGTTTTTGTTTCGTCACCTTGTGGTGTTCCATTGTCGACCCATCGTTTTATTAATTCTATGTCATTACTTGTAAGTGTTCGCTCACCAATAAAATGGGTATAATTAGCGTCGGCAGGCCAGGGGGGCATATAACG